>CAZBHD010000055.1:0-7582 GCA_964491985.1 uncultured Candidatus Nitrosopelagicus sp.
GATTCCTATGAAGTAATAAACTATAACGAAGTTTATAAAATTCCTACAAGTGAGGACAATTCCTTTCTACATGCAGTACCTAGCTCATCTGCAATCTTTTCTGGTGATAACTCATTCAAAAATATGCCAAATCCACGCTCACGCCCAGCCCAAGGAATTGTTTGTGGGTAAACTTCAACATGCCAATGGATTTGCTTACTGTTTTTCTTTTCTGGTGATAAATGGAATGCAATATTATAGGCTACGTCGTTTGTACACTTTGAAAGTCCGCCAAGTGTGGCTCTAATGATTAAAGCCAGATCATTAATTTCTTTTTGAGAAATTTTTGAAAAACTTGTAGCATGCTTTTTTGGGCATATCCAAAATTCATAATGGTATGATGGTGCCCAAGGAGATACTGCAATAAAATTTTCTGTCTGAAGAATTTGTCGTGGTCCACCTGATTCTAAATTAATAAGTTGAGTCATAGGATAAACACCATTTTCGTTCAAGATTCTATGAGAAAAGTTTGCTTCTTCCTCAATTTTTGGTGGTATTACAGAAAATGACATCATATGTAGATGTGGATGCTCAACTTTACTTCTTGCTTCTTTCCCATGATTTCCATATATTGCTACATATGCAACACCTTTTTGGGTATACATCCACCGCAATCTATCTTGAATGACCGATAAAACGTAACCCCACTGTTCAATGCTAATGGTTGAAAGTGTTTCTTTCTCATCAGGAGATGCTGATACAATGTAATGATATCCGTATGCTGGTTCACTATACAGAGGGTGGTCAGTGTATGAATTATCTGCATCTATGGACACAGATGGATCTGTTGCTGGAAAAACTCTAACAGTCCAATCTTTGATAAAATCACTCTCATCATCCTGTAATCTTTGTAGCATCCCGTCTTTTTGAACTAAGGAGAGAACAGAAGGTTCTGTCATCGATTCGTTTCCAGATTTGTAAGGATTCTTCTTTGTTTTTGATTTTTTGGATTCAGATTTATTAACAATGACAAATCTCTCGGACACATAATCTTTTCTTAAATTCCCCAATGATATGAAAAAATATGTTTCATTAAAAAGTGTTAAAACGATCTAATCAAAAAAACTGATGACATGCAAGATTTAAAACAAACAATAATTTTCTGCAGATATTGACAGACGATTTTGAGATTAAAATCATATATGTGCTATTGGATGGTGTGGGTGATCTTCCACATCCAGATATTGGTAACAAAACACCACTTGAGGCCGCTCAGACACCAAACTTAGATAAATTAACCAAGAATGGTAAAATGGGACAAGTGATTTCTGTTGGCAAGGGTATTGCTCCAGAATCAGACATAGCTGTATTCAATATGCTTGGATACAAATTTCAACATTCAGACTATGCCGGTAGAGGCGTAATAGAAGCTATTGGAATTGGAATTGATTTTCAAGATGGTGATTTGGCGTTACGAGGAAATTTTGCAACGCTAGATGAGAAAGATATCATAATTGATAGACGTGCTGGTCGACATATTGAAAAAGAGGATGCTCTTGGTGTGGCAAAAGAATTAGAGAGTAAACTGAGGTTTTCAAGTCCATTATCAAAAGTAGTTGTTGCTCCCACTATAGGGCATAGGGTTGTTGTGCGAATTAGAGACGAACACCCACTATCTGCAAATATTTCCAACACTGACCCTGCTTATTCAAGAGTAGACGGCATGGGTATTGCAAAGGCTGTAGGTGATTATTTAAAAATTGAAAGATGCTTGCCGCTAGATAATACTGATTCTGCAAGTCTTTCTGCAAGCTTGGTTAATGAATTTTCAGAGCAATCGTTGAAGATTTTGAAAGAAAGCCAAGTTAATGAGAACCGTACAAGGCAAAATAAAAAACTGCTAAACAGTATTCTTCTACGTGATGCTGGTAACAAATATCCAAAAGTAGAACCAATTAATGAAAAATACTCAATGAAATTTTCATGTATTGTTGATATGCCAGTTGAAGTTGGTATCTCAAATGTGTTGAAAATGAATGCGTTTAGTGCAGGTGGATTAACAGATTATGAAGAAAAAGCAAAAGTGGCTGCAGAATCTATGGAAACAGAAAATGCTATTTATGTACACTTGAAGGGACCCGATGAATTCGGTCATGATGGTGATGCGGTTGGTAAAATGAAAAACATAGAAGAGATAGATCAAAGATTTTTTGGTACACTTCTAGAAAATATCGATACTGAAAAAGTTGTTGTTATGATTTCAGCTGATCATTCAACTCCATGCATCAATAAAGGACATAGTGATCATCCAGTTCCATTATTAATTTCAGGTAATAAAATAAAAAATGATGGCTCACAAAGATTTACTGAATCTGATGGTGCTAAAGGTGAGATTGGTCTGTTAGAAGGTGCACAAGTGGTTAATACTGCATTAGATATAATTAAATCTCAAAAGTAGAAATTTGTTTGGTTTTTATCATTTCGAGTACAAGTGATTTAACTCTATCAACATCTATGCTATGATACATTCCATTAGCATTTTGAAGTTTTTCCAGTGCCCTATTAAAAATTGAGATACATGTATCATCTTCATTCTTTTGGTAATGAACTAAACCTGCAGCAACTAGAATAAGACCATTAACCAATCTCTTTTCTTCACCATCGATAGTTTTCCAAACACCCTCAAGTACTTCATGGCATTCCCAAAATCGCTCATTGTTGAAATAAGAAATACCTTGAGACACTGCATCATCTTTTTCAAATGTCTCTTCTATTACGTGCTTAGCATGATCTAGTGGAGCAATTGTAGCCAATTTTTGAATTAATTCGTCAAGAAATGCGTGTGGTATTGATGTGTCTAGTTCAACATATTTTTTTGAAATTCTACAATCACGTAAAATGAGATTCATTCCATATGCAAGATCGCGTGACTTTAGTAGGATGCTATTTGCCATTTTTCTGTCATAATTAGAATTATTCTTGAGATGCAGCATGTATCGTTCCATACAATTGATTGGATGTGTTTTCTTAAATTTCTTGTTTATTTTCATTGAAGGTTTATAAGAACTATTTAGAGGCTTGTGTACATGTCAATGATTGAAACAGTAAATGATGTAAGTAATTCGTTTTTATCAAGAAGAGAAATTACTTGTTATTTTAGAGGTCTGGGGGGGAAATTGAAGAAGTCAGAGGCAGTAGAAATGATTACAAAAGAATTCAAGTTGGATGGAAAAGCTGTATTTGCAATTAATTTAAAAAATGATACCGGAAGACCACATACTTTAGGAACATTCTATGTGTATGATGATGAAAATTTGGCTAAAAAACAAGTAAGTCCGGTGATTTTTGAAAGATTAGAAAAACAAAAGGCAAAAGATACACAAGTAAAAGCTGATGCACCTGCAGAAGAAGTAAAAGCTGATGCACCTGCAGAAGAAGTAAAAGCTGAGGAGAAGGCAGAATAATGCCTGTAGCAAAAAAAGGTAATAAAGGATCTAGTCCGAAGGTATATCAATATTATAAAATCGATGGTGAGAAATTTACTCGAGAACGAAAAATATGTTCACGATGTGGAAAGGGCGTTTACATGTCAAATCACAAGAATAGAAAAACTTGTGGTAAATGTGGCGATACAGAATTTATTTAATAAATTCGCTTTTTTCTAAGTCTAGAATTTTTCATTTGAATATACTCTAATTTTTTTAATAATGAGGGATTGATATTAATTTGTGATAATGACTTGGCGTTTAGTTTCACAGTGTTAATATCTAAACTGATTTGCAATGCTGGAAGATTTTTTTCAATCCAATATTTAACAACCTTATCTTCTAATTTGTAATCTCTAAACCCTGATGGAAATTTTTTTGTAATATGTTGTACAAGAGTTTTATCGTCAAAAACACTCTGTGGTTCAAATAATCGTGTATTATCAGAATAGACATTTTCAAAAAGATTTCCAGATATCTCATCAGAGATAACATTCATCTTTGATAATCGTGAAATTAATTCTAAATAGTGTAAAAATTCATGTGCAAGAATTGCATGAATTGTGCCTTTTAGTCCATAGGCTATTAATGGTGCAGAAATCTGAATAATGATTTGTACTGAATTATTTGCAAAGATGGGAATTGTTCGCGCAAAGAGAATTCCATAATCATATGAATTTGTTCCAGAGCTGAGAACTAAAGATGGTTCCACATATGTGATTGGAAATCTAATTTCTGATGCTTTTTCAATTCTAGATATTCCTTCTAAAACCAAAGAAAACCTTTTGTTAATCAAATCAAATACATCTTTTGGAAGTAAATTTGAGGTAAATGCCTCATAGACTTTCTGTAATGGTTCCACAATTATATTTAGAAAATTTGTATAAAAAATGTTAATTAATTATTTATGACAGTACATCAATTTTTTTAAAATCAAATTGAACACATTCACACTCATTTTGTAGTAAACTTGTAAAATTAGGAATCAGATTAGATCTTTGAACTAATGATTTGATTGGTATTCCTCCATCAGCATACATGTTAACTTTTAACAATTTTGGTGCCATTTTTTTGAATTTAATTTTATAGATTTTTTTGAGGGTGTTTTTTTTGCCATTGATTTGTATCTGTAATGGCATATCTAATTTCTCTAAACCAGTTAATATTCTATCTTTGATATGATCATGTGTTTTTATTGTAATCTCAATGCGTGATTTAAAGGAGATTTGGCCTTTGGGTTGCGCTTTAATTTTTCTTAATTCTAATAATTGAATACCATCTAGTTTCATTTTTGTTCGGAGAATTCTCTTCCTTTTTTTTGGATTAATTATTTTGGCAAAAAATGGTCTTCCATTACCAAGAACTAGACTTGATTTTTCTTCTCCTCCAATCCAATTTATTTTTACTTGCTGACAATCAAATTTATCAATCAAAAACTTGGTTATATTACCGTCAACACTATTAAAATTCTGTAATCCATGAAAGTTACATGAATGGCAACCTTTTCCAAAACAGTTAGTACAGTTATATCGTTTCTGTGTTAGTATTCTAGACTTTTTGATGTACCGCCCATAGATGAATAGTGGTTTTGAATACACTTCGTATGAATCATCTTTGAAATTAACTGTAATGATTAAATCTGAATTTTTGTGTCTTAACTCTGATTTTATCTTGCGAGTGAGTTTTTTTGATAGTTCACGATTAACGCTTGCTTTGATACTATTAACTCCTTTAATTTGAAATTCAGATTTTAAGTAATCATCTCTATCTATTACAGAAGGTTTTACAATTATTCCTGTTTCAAAATTAGAAAATTCATACGATGACACACCCTCAACTATTCGTGTTGAAATGTTAGCAAGTTGCTGAAAAATATTTTTGCAAATAAAGCATTTTTGTGTAGATTTGATAGATTTTTTTGATACTAATCGTGAAAAACAAAAACTACACAGACTGTATTTTTTAGAAATTTCTTTCACTAGTTTTTGATTAGTTTTTATATTTTTCATAATACATAGTCATTCATCTGATTTAATGAGTATTTTTAGTAAGATTACTTATCAACGCATTAATTCTACAGCCACTCCATAGAACAGAAAAAAGCCAATTCCTCCACCCAATATTGCAACCCATATTGCTATGTTTTTTCGATTAGGCAACAATCAATTACTAAAAGTTCTTAATAAAAACCTCATCAATCATAATATGACAAAATTTGGATCTGTGGGGAGGGGTATAATGTTTGTTGTAGTTGGTATCGTAACGGTGATTGTTGGTTCATTTCTGCTTAGAGGTAATATGCACATGTGGGACAAATCAAAATCAGGAAAAAAGGGTCATTAATAATCTCACTGTAAGCGGGCCCGAAGGGATTTGAACCCCCGACCTAATGCTCCGCAAGCATTCACTCTATCCATACTGAGCCACGAGCCCAATAATTAACTTGGAAAAATTGTTAAAAACGTTTGGAAAATAACTATGCTTCTTTTTCTGCCTTATTTACATAGACGTAATTCATTATGACGCCGGCAATTATACCGCCGATTATTGGTGCTGCCCAGTACAACCACTGAACTTCCCAAAGACCAGCATCGCCTGTTGCAACAGCTGGTGCAAAAGATCTTGCTGGGTTCATTGATGCACCTGTAAGTGGAACACCGACCAAGTGAAGTAGGAAAACCATTCCACCGATTGCTGCGCCATAGACGCTCTTTGGTGCCTTTTTGTGAACTGCTGTCATGAAAATTACTACAACTAAGAAGAATGTCAAAATGATCTCAACAATGAATGCAGATTCCATGCTGAAATTCAATAATTCGCTCGGACCGCCGTGACCTCCCCAGAGAACTACTTTTCCAATCTCTGGAAATAATGCCATCAGTGATAATGTTGCGATGATACCGCCAATTACTTGGGATCCAATATAACCAGCACCATCTGCAGCCCCTATCTTTTTTGTAATAATCATAGGAATCGTTACGGCTGGATTGATATGCGCTCCTGAAACGTGACCAAATGAATATACCATTAATGCTATGATTGCACCATGTCCTAGTGATATCATTATGATTGCTTCAATTGACAGTCCTTCTCCAAATGCTACCACAGCTAGTATGACAGATAATGGACCAAAGAAAACTAGACCAAAAGTTGCAATTGCTTCAGCAAGCCATGCTCTTGGATTTACCATATTTCAGTTGCGACTTTAGTATCCATATAAAACATGCTAGTCAACACGAATTTGAATAATATTTAATGTGGGCTAAAATTGCACCTATAATATGATAGGTGAAGGTGAATTAGTACCAAAATTTGAACTTGAAGATGCAGATGGAAATTTGGTGAAATCCTCTGAACTAAAGGGCAAAAAACATGTTGTCTACTTCTACCCAAGAGATTTTACACCTGGATGTACGACGGAGGCTGATGAATTTTCCAAAGACTATTCAAAATTCAAGAAAGCTGGCATTGAGATCGTAGGAATTAGTAAGGATGATGTAAAGTCCCATCGTAAATTTTGTGATAAAATGAATATTCCTTATATTTTACTGGCCGATGTTGATACTGAAGTGTGCAAGAAATTTGGTGTGTGGGGAAAGAAAAAATTTATGGGAAGAGAATTCATGGGAATTAACCGAAGTACATTCTTAGTAAACGAAAAAGGAAAAATTTTCAAAGTATTTCCAAAAGTAAAGCCTGCAGGACATTCTAAAGAAGTCTTGGACTGTTTCTAAAAATAGATAAAAAGAAAAGTAAAGTGGTTTATGGTTTCCAGCCTTTTGGCATTGAACCTTTACTAGATTGTGTTGTTGCTGCTTCTGCTGCGGCTGCTTCTTCTGCTGCTGCTTTTGCATCATCAACTTTTTGCTGTTCAAGTCGTGCAAGATAATCTTTTTCGTAGTCTTCTAGAGATTGTTGTTTTGAATTTCCTCCTCCTGATGATGTCTGTTGAACTTGTGGTTCTGGAGCTGGTGGTGGTGGAGGTGGAGGTGCTGTTTGTGAACTTGCTGGAGCATCAGTAATCCACGTGCCAAATTTCGTTGCTTCTGGATGATATGCAAGTCTTTGTCTTGTTGCAAAATACTTGTTTCCTGGAGCAGTGAATCCTGGAACTTTTG
>CAZBHD010000056.1:0-9521 GCA_964491985.1 uncultured Candidatus Nitrosopelagicus sp.
GCCGCATTAATGTTGCACAAATTGCAAAAAGAGGTAACTGAGGAAAATGTTACTAGTGTAGTAAAAGCAACTGGTGCAGAAGTTAATGAGGCTCAGGTTAAGGCTCTAGTTGCATCCTTGGCAGATGTTAATATTGAAGAGGCAATTAAGGCTGCTCCAGTAGCAGTTGCAGCAGCTCCAGCCGCAGCAGCAGCAGATGCACCTGCAGATGGAGATAAAAAGAAAGAAGCAAAAGCTGAACCACCAAGTGAAAAGCAAGAAGAGCAAGCGATGGAAGGCTTGTCATCACTATTTGGTTAGTTTATCGATCTTTTAACTTCAACATTATTTACTACAAGTTTCTATCAAAATTGGTTTGGTAGATATTGCACCAGTTGATTTTTTTATTTACATTTTAGATCTTTTTGGGACAATGGCTTTTGCAGTTACTGGTGCATTTAAGGCGATAGAGCATAAAGCCGATATTGTTGGAATAATAATTTTGGCAACAATTACTGGTGTAGCGGGAGGAACAATACGTGATGTCGTATTTGGAAAAGCTCTTCCAAACTCTCTAATTGATCCAATTTATGTGATTATCACGGTAGTTTCGGGAATAGTTTTATTTTTACTATATTCTAGAATGAAAAAACATTGGAATCTTTTCTTAAAATTTGATGCAATTGGTCTTGGTGTTTTTACTGTAATTGGTGCAACTTTTGCCTATAATCTATTTGGCATGAATTTCTTGATAATTGTATTATCGGGAATGCTAACTGCTATCGGAGGTGGTATTTTGAGAGATGTATTCGTAAACCAAACACCTATAGTATTTGTCAAGGAGTTATATGCATCTGCTAGTTTTATTGGTGCAGTTGTTTTCTATTTTACGTTATTAATTACAAATGAGGTTTATGCTGCTACAATTATTGGTATCATACTTACTACAGGTCTGCGATTAATTGCAATGAGATACAATTGGAATTTACCTAGAGTACGAAGTAGATAGTTACGCAGGAGTGTAATCTTTTGCTTTTGATGCTACACCTTTAGCATGTGCATCTGCTTTTTGGAGAATTTGTTCTTTTGTCTCATCAGTCACATATCCTGATTCCACTGAAACTGAATTAGCTGATTGTGAAGCTTTAGCAAGAATTTGTTCAATGTTATCTTTTGTAATATATGCAGCCTCGATTGATAATGAAATTGCTTCTTGATGGGCTTGACCCAAGTCATTTCTAAACTTCTCTAAATCTATTATCATTTCTTCTTCGGCATAAAATAGACCGTCCTCAAGTGCAGAATTTAGAACAATACCGGCTTCTATAGGTTTGATATCTAATTTACCTAGAAGTGTAGCCAGTTTTTCCGAGATTACTTCTCCTTTTTTAACTGGAATTGTTTCCTTCATTATCCAAATTGTACCTTGATCAATTTTTGTTGGAACACCATTTTCTTTAAAGTCTGTGAGCATTGGACCTGGTGCAATACCAGTATTTTTTGGTGGTATAATTACATCCATACTGGCCAGATCTCCACCTCTAGCATTAAGTAACACCTTATTTTTTCCTAGTAAAACATTAAGTTTGAAAGGTGACATATTTGTAAACATGAAAAGACATTGTCCTTTCAACTTGCTGACTAATTTTTCAGTTCCTTTAATACCAGTTTTTTCCAATGCAAGTTTAGCAACTTTATCCTTCACACTAATTATTTCAACTTCACCCAAAAGTTTTTTTCTTAGTGGAAGTAATTGAGATCCCCTTACCTTTTCCATTCTTACTAATGCAACAACCTTGTATTTTTTAGGTAATTCTTGTAATTGCTGATACATTCGTGTCTTTTTTTTGGGATACTCTGTTCTATTTTCATGCATTTTATTTTCGTACCTTCTGTTCTAATTTGATTGCTTTACCCATAGTTGTTTTTATCATAAATTTTTTAAAATTCTTATCACCATTTGGCAATTTTTTTTCAATTGTATTGATAATTGCCATAGCATTGCTTGCAAGATCACTATCATCCATTGTCTCATCCCCAATTTTGCATGATAACGACAGTGAATTTTTTACTCTGACTCTTATGGATTGTCTAAATCTTTCTAGGAATGAGTCTATTGACGCATTAAAAGGAACGGGCGTTGGCATTTTTCCTCTAGGACCCAATAACTGCCCTAAAGATTTACCTACTACTGGCATAAGTTTTGTATCTGCTAGGAAAAAATCATATTTGTTTATCAGTTTTCTTGACTCCCTTTTGTTTTGAGCCAAATTATCAAGTTCTACATTATCAATAACTTGATCTGCTTTTGCATCTTTTGCTTTTAAACCTAAATCTCCTGTTGCCATTACACAAACTGCAGCAGGTTTTGCCATTTGTCTTGGAAGTTGTATAATCTCATTTAACGCAAAGCCCTTTTTGACATCTATGTCCTTGAATATGATGTATAATTCTAATGCTTGCTTGAATTTTCTTTCCTTTTCTGATTTTTTAGATTCTTGGATTAAACTCAAGATATCGGATTCGCTAACCATAGCAAAATCCTTTTGAGCCTACTTAAAATCGTTTAGAGTAATTATATCAAGATCTAATATTTTTTTAAAAAAATTGATTGTTTATAGAAAATTTAATGATATTAAGACAGTTCAGACCAAAACTTACATTTATGACCTTAAATCAGTAATTTTGAAAATGCAACATGTTGATGAATTAGATCTTAGATTATTATCAGAATTAAAAAAAGATGGTAATATCTCGGTGCCAGTATTATCAAAAAAATTGGAAACTAACGCATCTGTACTTTATAGTAGAATTAAGAGACTGATAAGAAAAAAGCTAATTAAGAAATTTACAATCGAGATTGATGAGTCACAGTTAGGTTTTCAAGTAAAGGCATCAGTTGGCATAAACCGTGATCCAAAATTTAAAGATTCAATTCACTCTGAATTAATGAATACTGCCGAAGTTGCTCATGTTTGCGAGGTCACAGGTAGATTTGATATAATCATAAGTGTCTTAGCTAAAGATCTTGAGCAATTGCATTCTGTAATTATTGAAAAAATTGGAAGAATTGAGGGAATTCAAAGTACTGAAACATTCGTAGAATTAGAAAAAACGGATAAGGAACCAGTGTATTTATCTAAGAATTAACGACTAATTTCTCATCCCATTTACCGTCATTAATCTCAGCGGTAATCTCTTTTGGTGTTTTTCCTTCAATTTTTATTCCAAGGCATTGACAGGTACCAATTACTTGCTTAGCAACAGACTTTAATTCAGATGCATATGATGATTCTAGTTTTACATTTGAGACCTTTACAATTGCATCAATTCCAATATCTGCTACCCATTCAGATCCAGATGTACTAGAACCTTTTTGAATATCTGCTTCTTTCAAAATTAATGCAGATGCAGATGGAATTCCAATTTCTATTTCCCATTTCTTAGTGTCAGAATCAATAGTTACAGTCACAGGAACTTTCATTCCTTTAAAATCATTAGTTTTTTCATTAATAGCATTAATTACTTCCATAATGTTAACACCCATTGGACCTAATGCTGGACCAAGTGGTGGACCGGCTGATGCTTCTCCACCTGTAACCAATGATGAAATGTTTTGTGTGTTGGCCATAATTTTTTTGGTATTTGAATATGATTTATTCCTTACTATGCTGATGAAGGTTTAAGATAGTTTGCATCTACAGTTACAGGAAGTTGGTATGGTGCATCTAAGAGCATCACTGTTGCTTCTTCTTTTTCATGATCTACTCGGTTAATCGTAGCTTTCATACCTTTAAATGGACCACCAATTATTTCAACTATGCCATCTACTTCAAGTTCTGACACAGTAGATTTTTTGATAAGATAATTTTCTATTTCACTGTATTGTAATTCACCTCTTAATTGTCCTTTTACATGTCTAAGTCCCTGAATAGCATGGAACATCACCTGTGGATCTTCTGCCTCAATTACAATGTAACCCTTTAGATTATCAACTAGTAATATTGATTGTATATTCAATTCACCATTTCGCATTTTGGTTTCTAGTAATCTTAAAACAACTTTTTCCTGACCACCTGTAGTTCTAACTGCAAATAAATGAGAATTTGTGGTTTCTGACATTTTTATCGTGTAAATGGGAGTGTTGCAAAAATAAACTGGATACCAAAACCAAGTAGCCCCACAGTTGCTATTCCAAATAAAACTAATCTCAGATGCTGTTTATAGACATCCGTATCCGATTTTTTGGTTAATTTTATCGTATTATATGCATTTTTGAATGTTAATCTTGGGTTAAACTTCATTAATTTGAATTTATTAAAGTATCAATATATCTTTTATTCATGGATTTACTTATTGCATACAAGGATGATCCTGCTGGGAATAATATGGCAGAATTCATTAGTCATAGTTTAGAAAAAAATAATGGTGTATTTCGAGGAAAGAAATTTGATTTGCTAATAATCTCATCCCCAACGATATCTGCAGATTGGTTAGACAAAGAATTTGATTATGATGGGTATGTATTTCTTTCAAAACATGCTGCTGAATCTGAAACGTTAGCATTAACATGTCATAGCACTGGAAATTTTGAAGCTGCAAAATTTGGCGGCAATCCAAAACAAATTGCTATTCCTTTTCCATCATTTCAAAAAACATACTTACAGAATCTTTGGAAAAAACATAACGATTTTCCTGACTTTCAAATAACTATTGAAGCGACACATCATGGTCCTACAGATCTTAACAAACCTTGTATTTTTATCGAAATCGGCACTACTCCAAAACAATGGAATGACACAAAATTGTGTAGTTCTATAGCACAGATTGTTGAAAAAACTTTTGAGAATCATCTCAACCAATTCCCATTTGCAATATGTTTTGGCGGTACACATTATTCTCAAAAATTTACAAACGAAGTAATCAACGGTGAATTTGCACTAGGAACTGTGATACCTAAACATTCCATGGAATTTTTGGATGAATCACTATTTCGACATATTATTGAACGTAATATTGGTGCAAAAGCAGCATTATTGGATTGGAGTAGTTTAGGGAAAAATAAACAAAAAATTATTGAATTACTATCTACTACACAATTAGAAGTGATTAAAATTTGATAATTGAAAAGAAAATTTACAAAAAACTTCTTCAAGTACCATCTGGAAGAATTACAACATATGCTGAATTATCTAGATCAATTGGACTAGAACATGGACAACGTCTTATTGGTCAGGTCATGAAAAAAAATCTATTTCCTGTTATAGTTCCATGTCATAGAGTAGTAAGATCAAATGGTGATATTGGTGGATATGCATTTGGTGTTAATATAAAGAAAAACATGTTATCAAAAGAGGGAATTTGCATCAAAAATAATAAAATTGAAAATTTCGAAAATCTTTTTTTTAAGTTTTAACATTTTGCGTTTCGTTAATAACACTTCGTAGATGTGATTTATTTCTTATAGTATTTCCACCAATTTTCTTGTATATTGATTTGAATGTCTCATTATCAATCTCTTGTCTGTCTTTTGCAATTTTGAGTATGTATCTAAGTGCACGTACTTTATTTACATAAACTGTCTTTTTTCCCTCTCTAGCACCCTTCCGACCTTTTTTAGATCCTTGCTTTATACCACGTTTAGATTTTTGAATCTTTTTTGTTTTCGCTCTTCCTCGTGATGTACCTTTAAATGATTTTATTGTAATTGTGTTTGCAGTCAGCAAACTTCGTATATCGTCTCGTGTAATTGCATCAGCTATATCATCAAGATGATCGTTATCAAATCTAACTCTGTTAACACCTACACCAACAATTCTTGAAACTAGTTGTTTCTTTGCTTTTAGATTAACTGGCATTTTTATTCACCCTAGCATTAAATACTTTGAATTTTTTTTCTATAACGATTTTCATTAACTCTTTGCGCTTTTTGGCACCAACACTGTGACCAAATCTAACGCCATCTTCTTTTGGATTTAATTTCTCTAAGTCACTTGAATTATTGACTAAATTATCTGTATAACCTGATGGATGTAATCCTTTTGCAATTTTTGGTGTGCCATATCCTATTTTGACTAATCCCGGTCGACCACGACTTTTTTGTTTTCTTTGATGATTATCAACTCCCTTTGGTTTCCTCCAAGTAGTTTCTAATCTTTTGTATCGCCAACTTTCTGGTCTAACAAATTTTGGTCTAGTAGATGAGACTTGTTTCCTCGCCTGTAGTTTGTCTTTATTGATCGGCATGAACTAGGGACTCGAATTTTTACATAAATACGTATCTAAGTTCTAATCCTCAAATTCTTAGAAAGAGATAATAATGTTTTATTTTCCGTTACAATTCTGAGAAAAGATATGAATGCTATTAAATGTGGAGTTGAGTAAATGCCAGAAGCAAAGATCTCCTCAAAATTTCTAACACAGTTGGAAAATTTTGGCGTTAATCCCAAATCTGTACATAGAAACCTTTCAGTAGAAAAATTAGTTGAAATATCAACTCAAAAAAACGAAGGAGTTTTAACATCTTCAGGTTCTTTATCCGTAAAAACCGGAAAATACACAGGTCGTTCTCCACAAGATCGTTATATCATATATGATGATGAAACACATGAAACGATTGATTGGGGTAATGTAAACAGGCAATTTCCTTCTGAAAAATTTAATCATCTTTTTGAAAAAATGAAAAAACATGCAGATGGGCAAGAACTTTATGTTTTTGATGGTTTTATTGGTGCATCCAAAGAAAGTAGATTACCAATACGTGTGATAAATGATCATGCATGGCAGAGTCTTTTTTGTAGGCAGTTATTTGTTAGACCATCATCTACAGAACTTGAATCACATGAACCAGAATTTACAATTGTTTGTCTAAATGACTTTGATGCAATTCCAGAAATTGATGGAACAAGAACAAATGCATTCATCATGATTAATTTATCAAAAAGAATTGTTTTGATTGGTGCAACAAATTATGCAGGTGAAATGAAAAAATCAATGTTCTCAGTAATGAATTATTTAATGCCATCTAGAGGAGTTTTTCCAATGCAGTGTTCTGCAAATGTTGGAAAAGATGGTGATACTGCTTTATTCTTTGGTCTTTCAGGTACAGGCAAAACTAGTCTCTCTGCAGATTCAGATAGAATGCTAATTGGTGATGATGAGCATGGTTGGTCAGAGAAAGACATCTTTAATTTTGAAGGCGGTTGTTATGCAAAATGTATAAATCTTAACAAAGAGGCAGAACCACAAATTTGGAATGCCATTAAAGATGGAACTGTATTGGAAAACGTTGTAGTTGATAAAGAAACACACGAACCAAACTTTGAAGATGGAACTCTCACAGAAAACACCAGAGCAGCATACCCTCTTGAGTATATACCCGGAGCCGTGATTCCAAGTGTTGGTGGTCATCCTAAAGTCATAATTTTTCTCACAGCTGATGCATTGGGAGTTTTACCACCAGTATCAAAATTAACCAAAGAGGGTGCCATGTTTCATTTTATGTCTGGCTATACAAGCAAGTTAGCAGGAACAGAAAGAGGAATTAAGGAACCTAAAGCAACATTTTCAGAGTGTTTTGGATCACCATTCATGCCACGACCTGCTTCAGTCTATGCAAAAATGCTAGGCGAAAAAATTTCTAAACATAATACAGTTGTTTATCTAATAAACACTGGTTGGTCAGGAGGAGCTTATGGTGTGGGTAAACGAATTAGTATTAAATATAGTCGTGCTATGGTTACAGCCGCACTAACAGGTGCCTTTGATATTGTAAAGTTTAGACATGATGATGTGTTTAATCTTGATGTTCCATTAGAGTGTCCAGAAGTACCCTCAGACGTGTTAGATCCAAAAAACACATGGATTGATAAAGATTCATACGATTTATCTGCAAAAAAACTAGCACAGATGTTTGTCGATAATTTTACCAAATTCGATGATGCCTCAGATGACATACGTACAGCAGGACCACAATTAACTAATCCATAAGTAGATTAGAAATAGAATCAGAACGAACTAATATTTTGAGAATGATTTTGAACCAAGCTTCACATCCTCAGATCTTATAGTTCTTCTACCTGCATGTTTTGCCATCTCGATAGAATTTTTTGCAATTTCATATGCGATGTCTTCTACTATCCGTCTTAATTCATTAGCAGATTCATGTGTAACTCTTTCTGCACCAGCTTTTTTTAAGATTCTATTCATTGCTGATAATCCTAGTTCAGAGGTTTTCATATATTTTAAGAAAAATATACTGGTAAAATACTTTGAAGAGTAAAAAAATCTCACTTTTGCACAGATTTATGCAGACTAATTTATACTAAAAATTTAATGAAAAATATGAACTGGCTCTACGATTCACACATACATCTATCAGATCCGGAGTATAAGTCAGAGATTCCACATATTATTACTGCAATGGAATTACTCAAATTAAAGGCATGTTGTGTATCAATGGATTATGATACGTCCGTCAGCACATTAAATCTTAGTAAAAAATCACAGAATATTTTACCATTCATTGGAATTCATCCAGAGATGGCACAAAAAAATACATCATTAGTTTTTGAAATGATTGAAAAGAAAAATAAAGAGATTAGTGGTATAGGTGAAATTGGTCTTGATAGAAAATATATATCATCAGATGACGAATGGAATGTACAAAAGAAAGTTTTTTCTAATCAATTATCACTTGCTGAAAAATTCAATAAACCAGTTTCAATTCATTCAAGAAAAACACTAGACCAAATATTTGAAATTATGTCATCATTTAGCATTAGAAGTGTATTACTACATTGGTTTGATGGAAACAAAAATCAATTAAATCATGCAATGGATTTGGGGTTTTATGTTTCATATGGACCTGTCTTGATCTATGCCGGTGACAAACAGGTATTACTACATAAAACTGATACAGAAAAAATTTTAGTAGAAACAGACGGTCCTGTAAAATTTTCTCATTGTTTTAACTATAAAACAACACAAATTCAATTTCTACCCAGTGTAGTTCATTGTGCATCAAAAATACTCAAAACATCATATGATAATTTGTTGGAGCAATTAGAAAAAAATTCTCAGAGATTTCTGAGTATTTAAAAAATTTTGAATGTTACATATATAAAAAACCCATAGGGAGTCACTTCTGTGGATAGAATTAAACGACTTTCAACGCAAATACTAAATGAATATCAAGATAAATTCGGTACTGATTTTTTCACTAATAAACAGTTTCTGAATGAAATATCTATTATCCGCTCTAAGAGTTTAAAAAATAAGATTGCCGGTTACATCACTAAAATTCTCAAGCGTAAACAAAAGTTTGAAGATCGAAAACAGGAACTTATTGAAAATGAGAAATTGGGTAAAGCAGAACCAACATCAGAACCAGAAGCAAAACCACACTCAGAACCAAAACAAAACACACAAGCTACACCCGCGCCATCGAGAGCTCCAGGATGGCGGTAGGTCGGTCCTCCCGCGCCTGTTTTTTTCGCGTATTTTTGCAAATTGCAGTGCGCGCGCACTGCAATTCGCACTGC
>CAZBHD010000057.1:0-4396 GCA_964491985.1 uncultured Candidatus Nitrosopelagicus sp.
AAGAAGCAGTTTCCTCTTGCATTTTTTGATCTGGTCCACATGTTCGAGAAGATCTTGCAATCTTGGTCCGACATCACAGATTTGGTAAAACCAAGTTATCTGCAGGTTTAGTGATTTCTTAACTACAATCGTGAGTTATGATATACTTTTCTTGTCTGACCTGAGCGTTATCAGCATCTCCCTTGCAATGGCTGTTACTACAGGAACTACCACCGCGTTTCCAAACTGCCTGTAGGCCTGTGTATCAGACACTACAATCTTGTATTTTTCTGGAAAGCCCATGATCCTTGCGCATTCCCTTGGCGTAAGCTTTCTGGGATTCTTCTTCTTGCCCTGCGGGATGAGAATCTCCGCGCCGTCCTTCCAGTATCGTGCGCTTAGCGTATTTGCTATCTTGGTCTTGTCGGCAAGCGTGTAGCCGAATCCATTACCCTTTGCTCGGTGCTTCTCTTTGTGTCTCTGTAGCGACTTCCATGTACCATCGGGAAGCGTGTATTTTTTGTCCACCTTTTTTTCAAGAACGTCTGCGAGCTTCGGTCTCTTGTTGATAAGCTCCGGAAACTCAAAGACCATCGGCTTCCTGAAGCCCACAATGAAGATCCTCTCGCGGTGCTGTGGAACCACATTGCTTGCGTCCACCACCTTGTAGTGTACGTCGTATCCTAGATCCTCCATGAGCACATTCATTATTACTCGGAACGTGTTGCCCTTGTCGTGGCCCTTCAGGTTCTTTACGTTCTCCAGCAGGAACGCAGCAGGTCTTTTCTCCTTGATGATTCTTGCAATGTCAAAGAACAGCGTGCCCTGCGTCTCGCCCAGTGGGTTCTTTTTCGAAGGTGTCGTTCTTGCATCAAACCCGTGCGCCCTGCCCATGTGCTTTTTTGAGCTCACCCCAGCTATTGAAAACGGCTGGCACGGAAACCCAGCTACAAGTACGTCGTGGTTGGGTATGTCCCTCTCGGAAATCTTCGTGATGTCACCGTCGGGAACGTCGCCAAAGTTTGCCTCGTAAGTCTGCTGCGAGAATCTGTTGTTTTCAGAAGAGAAGACGCACCTTCCGCCCGCCTTTTCAAAGGCGGTTCTCGTTCCGCCTATTCCTGCGAAGAGATCTATATACCTGATTTTTTTCTGCATATACCATCATAACATAATGTTTGATTATTAATTATGGTTATTATGTAATACGAAATTGTCGGAAAATTCCGCATACGGTGCCATCTGATTACCATTCATGTCCTGACTCCAGTCTGCGCATACGCACCAATCATCAATGGTAATATCCTTCCACTCTTGGGTGATTCTGTTTATTCTGTCATCAATACGAGCCACTATAAATCGTATGTCAAGTCCCGTCTGCTGTCTCAAATACAAATACCATGCAAAACGACGAAAGTCCCATCCAAAACGCGCACGCTGCAGATCGTTTGCACCGTTATCGTTTGCTGCAAAAACAGGAGTTTTGTTTTTGACCTCGACAAGTTCATACCTTTTATCATGGACAATGACCTTGTCAATGTCACACATGTACGGCGAAATTCCTGCAAGCATGTGATCCAAAAAAAATCTGTTGCAGTATGCGTCTCTCACAAAATCTGCAGGATAACCATTCATGTAATCAAGAAACGACTCTTTCGTTTTTCCTACACTTACTCCTTTGGCGTCAAAGTTTCCTCGTATGGTGTCTATATCACTAGGGGTCCAACCTGTCCCGTCATACTCAAAGAACTCAATCTCTGGCGTGGTAATTTGAGCTTCTCTTTTTCTTTGGCTTCTTTTGTCTTTTTCATTGAAACAGGGTATGGTGCCATTCTTCGTTGGGTGCTCAATATCCAGACGTAGTGGTATTCCATCATTAATCCGAATTGTTGTGGGATTATTGTTCCAGCCCCTGATTTCTCCGAAGAACATCTGACTCACGCTTTCGCGCCGCATCCTACGAAGCTGAGAATAAAGCGGCAAATAATTGTCTCTGTTTCCGCCAGAAATTGTGACATATATGCCATGATAGTCTGGGTCTTTCCTCATTAGGAACATCCCGCCGTCCAATGTTTGGATATTCAGTCTATCGCACAATTGTGAAAATTCAAACTCGTGCTGATAACCGACTGACCTGTTCCAGTAAAATCTCATCTTCGATGTTTCTGTTGTAAGCAGCCTGTAAAGATCCTCGACTATCTGTTGTGGTGCGACCGCGGCCATGTCTTAGATAGGGTTACAACCTAAAAAGTGCATCAGTTATGATAAATTATGACCGACATCTTCACTCCCGAAAAGAGAAGCTGGGTTATGTCGCGTATCCGCTCCAAGGACACCAAGATTGAAAAGAAAGTGGCGTCGCTTCTTAGAACGAACAAGATCCACTATAGAAGGCATCCGAAGATCTTTGGCAGTCCCGACTTTATCATTGAGAAAAAAATTCTGCTGTTCTGCGACGGCGACTTCTGGCACGGATACAAATATGATAAAAAGAAAAAGCCGCCAAAAAAATTCTGGCGGGAAAAGATAGAGCGCAACATGGCGCGCGACAGAAAGGTGACAGGAAAATTAAGGCGTGACGGATGGTCGGTGGTCCGCCTGTGGGAGCACTCCATTGAGAAGAACCCAAGCTTATGCTTGAGAAAAATTAGAAAACTTTTCTGATACGAATCTAAAGCAGTTTTTTCTGAGCAGCATATACCATGACAGCGCAGATTGTTTTCGAATCTATAATCTTGTCTTTTTTGATCATGTTGATCAATTTTTTTAAATCCATCTTTTTCACAGTAATGAATTCATCAGTGTCTAGGTGTGTCTTGGATTTTGTCAGTTCTGAGGCTAAAAAACAGTGAATTGCTTCTTGGTTATAGCCAACAGATGGGTAATACGTCAGAAAGTGAGTCATTTTTTTAGCCTTATAGCCAGTCTCCTCTTCAATCTCTCGAAGGGCGCACTTTCTAGGCGTCTCACCTTTTTCCAGTGTTCCAGCTGGAATTTCTAGGATATATCCATGTGGAAACCTATGCTGACTTACAAGGATTATTTTCCCTTTCTCATCAAATGCTAGAATTGCAGCTGCACCTGGATGCTGAATGATCTCACGACGAACATTTCGCCCCTCTATTGTGAGATTATAAACATCAATGTTTACTGGCTTGCCCTCATACACTGTCTTTTTTTCCATTTACGCTGTCATCCTTAGCAAGTGAAGTTTTTCAGATTTACGATTTTCCTTTATTGCTGTCGTAATCCAATCATGTGGAAGACTAATCTTTTTCGGCATAAAATTTTCAACCGCAATAACATGTTCAATAGAACTTGCTCTTTGGACCATCTCGTCCATCTCAAATATATCCTCACTATACAAAAATAACACAATTTGATTTTTTGCAATAAATGGAATCTGCATAAAATGATTCTCAAACTGTTTTTTTAGAATTTTAAGAAGATCCTCTATATTCCCATTTACTACACACAAAACAGCATGTGATATGAATGGTTTTATTTTTTCTGGATTATAGGTTAGTGTAAACTGGAATGCAGGATTATTTTGAAGCTTTTCTATGGATCTAGTTACTGTCTTAGATGATAGCTTTGCCCTTTTTGCAATAGTATCAATTTGTTCTCGCGGATTTTTTAACAGCTTTTCAATTACATCAAGATCTGTCTTTGTAAGATTTGATTCTATACCAGCATCTTCTGCTTCAAATATATTTAAAATTCTGACATTCTTTAACAGATTATTTATAATAGCAATCTTTTGATCAACTTCACCTTTCACAACAATCCCACACGCTGATATTCCTCCAACACACGGAACAACAAAAAATGGTTCGCCAACAAGTTTTACTTGATTTACAATCTCGTTAACGTCTTGACCAGTTGTGACAAGATAGATTACATTGTATCCTAAAAGATGCGGTTCTATTTTCAGGGTAAAATTTTCAATTAGATTGGATTCGATCATTTTACTAATCCTCGATTTTACTGCAACACCTGAAAGTCCGATTTTTTGCCCAATCTGTCTGTCTGATTCTCTACAATTATTCAGTAAATGACTTAAAATCTTCACGTCTAAATTGTCTGTTTTGTTAAGTTTCATTATAGATTTATTCTAAACAGTAGTTATTATATCTGCTTATGTCCCATTCTGATTGTTTTTTACTATAATACCTTATATATTGTACATAATCCATGATTGATAATGGATTACAGATTAAATTTGGCTGCAAGAATGTTAGGAAACAAAAGAGGCAGTTTGATAGGCGCTGTTCTTGCAGTATCAATTGGAATTTTAGTAATTCATGTAAATTTTGTCATTTTTCAGGGAATTTATGATGCAATTATTCGGGATATGTCTGATTATAGGTTTGGTGATGTATTCATTACACATCAAGAAGAAGGAACAATTGAAAGATCA
>CAZBHD010000058.1:0-4578 GCA_964491985.1 uncultured Candidatus Nitrosopelagicus sp.
TGTGCTGCTTGATGGAACATCTCACTTTTTGCACAACCTGCTGCAAGTTCGTCACCTGCACCTCGTCTCATAAGACCTCTGTAAAGACCGTCTTCGAGTTTAACGCCTTCTCTTTCCTCCCACTCTTCTACTGTGATGGAATATTTCTTCTGAATTCTGTCTCTGTACCATTCTGGAATTACATTAAATGCACAGAATGGAATAATTCTAAGATCAGGTGTAACATAATGAATATCACATCTCTGCAATCTATCTAAATCTTCATTGTATTTGTCTTGGAAATGCATCATGCCTAAGAACAAGCCCTTAACATGGAATCCGCCTACAGCGTCAAACGACCTCTTCATTAGTATACTACTAAACATCTTAGCCAAGTCTAATCCTGCTGGCTGTTTTTCTTTATCGACAAAACCTTTGAGTTTTCGCACTACTTCCAGCATTGTAAAGTATTTGTTAGCGCCAGAATGAATCTGCTCTGCCTTATCTTCAAATAATTCAAGCATACCCTGTAAATCACAGAAACGTGTCATTGGGACAAATTTCTTTGTCTCTGCATCTTCGAATACATATGTACCTGCACCACATGCAAAGTGAATTGATAATTCATATTTTGGTTTACTAGAAAATGCTTCAATAACATTAGTTAGTGGCATACAACTTGGTACTGGATACCAATCATCAGCAGTTACTTGACCGCTTGTTTGCTCTTCAATTCTCTGTATACAATCTGGGACCGTAATTCTATATTTGAGACGCTCTGTCTTTCCCATTCTTCCAGTGAGTGATACAGGTTGGAAGTTTACAGCATGAACTACATCCATATTCTTCTGTGCATATCTAATAATTCCGCCTAATTCATGATCATTAATTGATTTGATTACGGTTGGAACGAAAACTACAGTTGTTCCAGTTTTTCTACAAGTGTCTAATGCGTATGGAATTTCCCAGTGATTCTTTGGGTTTGTTCTTGCGGTAACACCATCAAAACTTAGATAAAGATTATTACAGCCAGCCATTCTGACTTCACGTCCAGCCTCTGGATCCATTGCGTGTCTAATACCATTCGTGTTCATCTGTATATGATCAACACCTTCTTCTTTCATTATTTTGATAACATCGGAAATATCATCTCTAAGCATTGGTTCACCGCCAGTAATCTGCATAGAGTTTCCTGGAATTTGTCTTTCTGCTCTTAGGGTTTTCATCATTGCTCTTACTTGTTCATGATCTGGTTCGTACATGTATGCTCCTTCAAGACCTTTCTTGACATAGAAGAAACAATACCAACAAGTAAGATCACATCTGTTTGTCACTATCATGTTTGCAAGTCCACTATGTGAGAGATGGTTGGAGCAAAGTCCACAGTTGTTTGGACAAGAACACTTGTCTTCCATTATGACATTTGGTGAATGTGCACCTTTTCCGTCAACCCAATATGTACTGAATTTTTTGTACATGTCATAAGAACCAAAATATAGTTCTTCAGTTTCGCCATGTGTTGGACAGACTTTGGACATAAAGACTTGATTATCTCTTTCAAAGACTTCGGCATCTAGAATCATATTACAATCTGGGCAAATACTCTGGGTGAATCTAATAGTGGATTTCTTTCCCTGTGTTTTTGTCGACTGATTCGAGATCTGGATTAATGCCATTTAATGAAATCTTTCAATTATAGTATTTAATCCAATTCCTACTATACACCAGATGAAATAGGTAGGGATCAAATATTCAATTTAAATAGCAAAATTTGCAATCGATGACAATGAGTATTTCTGATAAGGTTAGAAAATCACTAGAGAAAATAGGTCTTACAAGTTACGAAACTCGTACATACACTGCTCTCGTAAATAGTGGAGAACTTAATGCGTCAGAACTAAGTCATAAATCAGGTGTGCCTTATTCAAAGATCTATGAGGTGTTAGGAACATTAGAAGGAAAAGGATGGATTGGTTCTGATGATTCGAGACCGACAAAATACATTGCAAAATCACCCACAACTGCACTTGATACTACAAAACAAAACTTAGATACAGAATTTTCAGCTAATCAAAATAAAATATTGTCTGAACTTGTTCCACTGTATGAAAAAAGTGGGACTAGTGAGAAGCCTGATATTTGGTTTATCTCAGGAGTAATGAACATTGTCTCTAAAATTATGGAAATGGTAGAGAACTGTAGAGAGGAAGTAATGATTGCTGTACCACAAGCGGGGGAAGAAATTGTTAAGCAAGCATTACCAAAACTAAGACAGTTACATGACAAAGGAATTGAAATTACAATTCTAACCTCAGATAGTCTTGATAAAGAGTCACTAACGTCAATTTCTCGAGTTGCAAATGTCAAAGTGAAAAAGGGACTTTTTGGTGGTGGTATAATTTCGGATAAGAGATATGTAGTGATCCTACTAGGTCCTGAGATAAGCAGTTCAAGTTCGTCTGAAATAGTAGCTATATGGGCAGATCATTCAGGATTAGCTGGTTTTGCTAGAGAATATTTTGAATATTTGTTACAGGATGCAAAAGTAGTGGAATAAACCTATTCTATTCATGGAAAAGCTTGAAAATTTATTAAAACAAAGTTGTTTGATGATATTATGGATGAATTAGAAAATGAAGAGGTTCTTTTTGTAGGTACTGCCGAAGCAGAACATACAGAGATGTATCTGAAAGCAATTTGGCATATTGCAGAAAAAGGTGACGAAGTGAAAATAAGTACAATTGCAAAGAGGCTTAATGTAAGACAGCCTAGTGTAGTTCAGATGTTAAAAAAACTTTCAAACAGGGAACTGGTTACCTATAACAAAGCAGGAGTCACATTAACGGAAAGCGGTGAGAAAATCGCTTCATCTATGATTAGAAATAGTCGTCTCTTAGAGGTCCTCATGTCAAGTGCGCTCAAAATTGACATTGATGAAGAGATGGTATGTGGTATTGAGCATCACATGAACAAGCAATTTACTGATGCATTATGTATAATGTTAAAGTGTCCTAGTAAGAGTCCAAGAGGGCGTGATATTCCAATGGGTGAATGCTGTAAAACTTCTAGAGCTGAAGTATAATTATAAAAGAAGATATAGTAAAAAATCGTGAGATAGATATGGCATGTTTTTGTGGATGTGAAACTTTTGAATAGCATACTGATGGTAAAATCGTCGGTTGTGTAATATGTAATCATGGAAGGCAAAACCATGATGATGAGTGGCGAGAGGCTGCTAGAAAAAATGAACAGCAGTCGCAAAAACGCGATACTGATTTTGGATAACTATTTCGAGTGACTTTTATTTAAACTCGCAGGCTCAGAACTCAAGATCCCTATCATCATATCAAAGGATATTTTGCATCATCGCCTGCAATTGGATTCAAAATGGATGATACTTGAGTCTTTCAAAAAGCTTGATATTTGAGATATTTTTCTATTAAAAAAATGGTCGCGATTGATGCCCCATCATCATTGGAAAGCTTTCGAAGGTTTATTGTAGCAAGTACATGTAACTCATTTGCTCCTAGGAGCTATCTTGAGGATCCTGAAGTGTTTCCTACACGCGAAGATGAGAAAGGTTCTATCTATGTTGAAGCAGCGGATGAAGTTACACTTAAAAAAATTCGGGACATAACATTTGTGAATGCACGTGATGTCTTAGGAATAATTTATTCTTCAAAAAGTGGGAATACAAAATTGAAATGGCGTCAGATTCGAAAAAATAGTGGTAAAGTAGTTGGTGAAGCATCATCAAACTCACTGGTGAATTTGGCTGAGGGTGGCGTTATTACATTAGATTGGGTTGAAAACTATGTTAAAAAGAAAGCAGAGGAACAATCTGAAAAACCAACAAATTAGTTATTTTTACTAGTAAATTCTAGAATAGATTATGATTTCAAAAACTCTAGATGATAATACTATCTCGTTTATCGCTGAAGAATCTGATGATTTGTTAACAATTCGTCGTTTGATTAAAAAAGGTGATAAAATAGTTGGGGAAACAACACGTGTAATAAAACAAGAAAAAGAGTATTCAAGACCAGATAAGGGTGAAAGAATAAGGATTAGACTCGCGATTGAAGTTGAAAAAGTATCACTGGATGATGTTTTAGACAGAATTCGTGTGGGAGGAACAATAACCGAATCAAATAATGATGCAGTTCCTCATGGTTCACACCATTCGTTTATTGTAAAAATCGATGAGCCTTTTAATCTTGTAAAGAAAGAATGGGCCACTGTTGAAAAGAAACTTGCTAAGAAGAAACAGAACGCCGCAACATTTGTTTTAGTTGCAATAGATACCGGCGATTGTGGAATAGGTAAATTGAAAGGAACTCATTTGCATCTTTTACCAAATATTTACTCTGGTTCTAGTGGAAAAAGATACAAAAGTAATTTTAAGATTGAAAAATTCTTTGACGATGTAACAAAAACACTATCAACAATTATTCAAAAAGACGACATAGTAATAATTTTTGGTCCGGGAGAAACACGAAAGAAGTTTGGTAATTTTCTTTCTAATACTACATTAGGGAAAAAAATCCAAATTAAAGTGGTTGAGGGTGTCGATTCTGGTGGAGAAGATGGGATTCATAT
>CAZBHD010000059.1:0-3438 GCA_964491985.1 uncultured Candidatus Nitrosopelagicus sp.
TCGTTAGTTCCAGATATTGGTTTAACAGGCAGTTATTCATTCACTCCAAATTATGATGAAAGTAAATACTATTCGTGGGGAGATAGACACGTTGGAAATGTATCTATATATTTTTCAGATAACTATAATTTAATCAAAAATAAAAATAATAAATTAAGTTTAGGCTGGACTCTTGATTATAGAAGTTTAGCTGGAGATGATGAGCAAGTGTATTTTATTAACGGAACACAAGCAACTTATAAACAAGATATTGATTTAACAAAAGAAATTACAATGGTTGTAAGCTTAGGTTATGAAAAAAAATTTTTAAATAATGGAATCATAACAGTTTCTTTAAATGCTAAGGACACGGACCAAAGTGTGGAAAACATAAATGGAAGCTTAGGTTTAAAAATGAATTTTTAATTTAAAATTTAATGAAATTATTTATTTATATATTTCTTTTTACCTGCTTAAAAATTTTTAGTGTCTTTGCTGGAATTAACGATAAACAAAAATTTATTATTAAACAAAATATATTTTTAATTAACGAAAATTTAATGTCAGAAAAATTTCTATTCGAAAAAACAAAGTTATTTGATAGCAAAGGTTTTTTTGGAATAAATGAAGATAAAATGACAGAGAAAGAATTCAATGATTATCTAGAAAAACAACTTCAAAAAATGAGATAAATCTATTAGTCAATTACTAAAAGCTTTTTAGTTAAATTGGACGATGCTTTTTTTAACTGTTTCAGAAATAATTAAAGTTCCTTTTTCATTAGGGTGCATTCCATCACTTTGATTCAACCCTGGCTTTAGTGCTACCCCCTCAAGGAGAAATGGAATTAATGGTAAATCATATTTTTTTGATAAATCAGGAAAAATTTTATCAAACTTTTTTTTAAAATTAAATCCATATGAAGGTGAAGCAATCATTCCTGCAAGTATTAACTTAATATTTTTATTTTGGATAATTTGAATTATTTTTTCTAAATTTTTTTTTGTTTTTTTAGGATTAATTCTTTTTAACATATCATTAGCACCTAGACCCAAAATTATTAAATCAACATCTGTTTCAGATAATGTTTCTTCAATTCTATTTAAACCATCTAGAGAAGTGTCTCCTGAGACGCTACCATCAATAATTTCGATGTTGTAACCTTCAGATTTTAAATTTTCTTCTAAAACAACTGATAAATGTTGTTCATCAGGCAAACCATATCCTGACATTAAACTATCTCCAAATAGTAAGACTTTTTCAATTTTAATCTTGGTTTCTTTTTCACTACAGTTAACTAATATTATATTTAACAAGCAAAGAACAAAAATTACTAGAAGTTTTTTCATGATAAAATTTTACCACTATTTTTAATCAAATTAGAGTCCAGAATCCTTTTATTTCAAATCAAATTATTGAAATCTTGTCATCGTGGCCTGATAATGTAAGATAAAACATTGTGAAAAAATTATTACTGATAATATTTCTGTTTTTCTATAGTAGCTCTGTCTGGGCAACATGTAACACAACTGTTACAGAAAATACTTCAGGTAATTTGAATATACTTTGTAATGATAATGATACATATGTAATTAATGAAGACGTAACAGTTCATAATACTTCTGGGAACTACTACTTTGATGTTGAGGATCATTCTGGAGTCACAATAACAAATAATGGAACTTTAAAATCAAATTACCATCAAGGTCTCCTTTTGAATGGATCAAGCGATACTACTATTAACAATAATGGAACTATTCACGGTAACACTTCAACAATTATGCTTAAAGGTCATGCTGGCGATATTACAATCAATAATACTGGTACAATTTCATCAGACAATCATGGAACGATAAGTAATTATGCAGCGGGTGTATCAGGAGATATTAGTATTATTAACTCTGGTACGATTAAGGGTGATGGAGGTATTGAGGGAAGCACTAATCATAATTCTAGATGGGTGGGAGTAATAGCACTTGAAGGTTGCACATCTTCATCAGCTAATTGTAGTGCTGATACTGATTCTACTTACACTATTACAAACTCAGGAACGATTGAGCAAACAACATATGGTTACTATGCCGTAAGAGTTGGAAATCATTCTGGAGCTAGTATTACTAATACAGGAACAATTATTGGCGGACCCGAGACTGCAGTAACTGTGGCCGGAGCCGGTACACGTGCAATTGGAATGGATATTCTTGTAATGAAATGTGTAAATACTGCAAAATTTAATAACTGCGGCGACCCAGATGCAGGCAATGGTGATAAAACAACTACAATTAAGATAGGAGATGGCGCAGTATTTACAAATGGTATCGATTTAAACGGTACAAAAGCTAACATTGTGATTGATACTGATATTAAGAGAGATTACAGCATAAGGATATTTGATTATGTCGAAGAAGGATCAGATAATTTAATCATCACAAATAATTCAACAGGAACCACTTATTCAATATCAGAAGAAGTACTAACATTTTCTACTGGGGACGCAAATGTTTATGGAAATGTATCACAAACAAAAGAAGCGCTGACCGGTGGAACTATTCATCAGCATACGGGACAAGGCGACTCTGGCACAAACAAAGCCGAATATTATAACGCTGGCGCAGATGGAGTTTTAACAATTTTAGGTGAGAAACTTGAAGTAGAAAAGAATAATCAAAAGTATAGAGCTGAAAACACTTTAACTAAAATAAGAGGCTTATTTGGTGCAGCAAATTATTTAGGTGGACAGTGGCCAGATTATTGTACCACGATCGATCCAGAAAAAACTAATACTGAACTTAATGAAACATGTAATAATAGATTTGTTAAATTATTTCACAGCTATCAAAAAAGAGATGGAGTTTATGATGGAACATCATCTGGAATAGTTGGAATGTTAAGTCCAATAGAATGGAAAGGATATCCTATCATAAGTAATCTTTTTGTTGGTTACTCCAATCAGAGCGGTGATTTTAATAATGGAGAGTATTTAGGTGGAGATAATTATGTATTAGGATTAAAAAATACCTACAGACGCAAAGGATTTGAAGCTTCCTTTACTCCAATGATAGGAGTGAACAATTTAGGTGTTAAAGATTATGATACAGATAAAGTTGAAGTAAAGGCTACTGATTTTTTGAGTGAGTTTGCTGCTCTTAACGGAAAAATAAATAAGAAAATTGGAACTGGAAAAGACAATTATATAAACATAAGCGTTGAAGGCACTTATGGATTGCAAAGATTTCCAGAAAACCAATCAAAAATTACTGATGGAGATTTAAGTGTTGATGAGAGTATAGAGCAATTATTAAGCGGAGGATTTGAAGTATCTTATTTAGAAGAAATACCAGGAAATTTTCTTATTAAGCCTTATATTGGGGCAAGTTTAAACAGAAATTTAAACAATACAATAAATATTACAGCAAGAAATAAGAATGCAGACGTAAACAATGATCATCAGGAAACTTG
>CAZBHD010000060.1:0-5968 GCA_964491985.1 uncultured Candidatus Nitrosopelagicus sp.
CTCCCTTGGCGTAGCATTACCATCACTTACACCTTGTTTTGCATTTTGTGCAAGTGTTGGAAGATGTATGTTACATGGTGTTGCTTCATTCCCTGTATGGCAAACCCCAACAAATTGTTTACTTAAATCATCATCGGTTAAACCCATCGCCTTATACATTGCACGATGTGGCGCTCGCGATGTTCCGTCAACAACATTTCTACTTGAAATTGTCAACAGATCACCTATTGATCATCTGTGAATCTAATTCAGATAGTTGTTGTTCGATAGTATCTTGATCCTCACTTCCAAATGATATCAGAATTCTATCTTCTTCCATTACTACATAATCCCTAATGTCATTAACTTGTTTATGGTTGATAAAGTACTTTAATGAATAGTCCTCATTTGTACAAAACTCTCTACCATCAGGGAATGTGAAACAGTTTTCATCTAAACCGATGCTCATTGAATTAAATAGGAATTCTAAATCAACACCTGACGCATGTCTATGAACTGTATCGCCATCTTGATTTTCAAAATGAATCCAACATGTTTTTATCTGGTAGTTGGGGAGTGAGAAATCAAATTTATCACCAAATATTCTTACCAACATTGAAGCGTGTATATGTTCGTCACCTAATTTACCAGCATTTTCAGGTGCACCTGGAACGTCACCGCCCATTGTTATGAACTCGTAACCTGCATATACTGAGATTGCACCAATAACTGATAAAATCGCGGCTGCCTTGAGAGCAACACTGCGTTTTTGTGATGAACGTTTAGCAGCAAAACTTTCACGCTCTTCCTCTCTTCTCTCCCTTCTACTTTTACCCATAATTGTGATTTCGAAAATAACCCTATAAATGCTAGCCTTTTTAATTCTTGAAGAGTAGATCAAAATGGGAAGCATATTTACAGAAATTATTGAAGGTAGGAAACCAGGTTATGTTATTTTTGAGGACGAAAGGCATATTGCAATATTAGACAAATATCCAATTGATACCGGTCATTCGTTATTAATTACAAAGAATCTATACGAGAAAATAACCGATATGCCAGAAAAGGAAGTTGCAGAGTTATTTTTATTGGTACCAAAGATTGCAACTGCAATTTTAAAGGCTACAGGGGCGGTTGCATTTAGCATAGCGCAAAATAATGGCAAGGAAGCAAAGCAAATAATTCCACATGTTCATGTTCATATTATACCAAGATATGCCAACAAAGGAACGGTTTGGACAAAACGAGGAATTCCAAGTGATTCTGAATTAAAAGATTTATCAGAAAAAATTAAGATGTGTTTTGATTAACCATGACGTGGATTATATCGTAATATCGCACCAATTTTTCCAAGACTTGCAAGCATCACACCATGTTCCGTTTTACCAGAGATAACCTCAACTTTGGCACCTGTTTGTGATGCTATCAATGCTATATAATCAACTAGATCTTGCTGCGCAGATTCATTATCCATACTTTTACATCCCGGACACGGTGTATCTTTAAGTTCCGTTTTTCTTCGAATAAGTTTAGGTAATTCTACTATCTCCTCAGTTATGTTTTGGCATCTTTTACATTTTATTTCAAGTCGATAAAGCTCTGTATCATCTGTTATGATTATAGTGTCTGCAACATTATTTTTTAGCATATCTAACACCTCTTTTAATCCATAACTACCTAGACCTGTGTTATTGTTAATTTGCTGAAATAATTTTTCTACTATTTTTTTTTCCTCAACCATTCTAAAATTTGATAAAATCTCTGATGATTTTGCAAATGCTTCTCTAATACCTTCTGCACCTGAATATGATGCATCAATTGTTGAGATGATCATATTTTGCAATCTGTATTCAAGATAGTTATTGTTGATGAAGTCCTCTTTTGTAGGTCCAGGTCCTGAAACAATCAACCCTTTGATTGGGTATATATCAATAAAATATTCTCTAGTAATGTGCGCAACACGATTAAAATAATACTGTAATTCCATTTCACGAAGTTTTTGAAATCTTTTAGCAGATTGACCACCCTGTCTGTGTTTTCCTGCAACACCAGAACCAGTCTCCTTTAACACCTCAATTTTATCACCATGTAATAATCCCCATCCAGCATCTTTTGCATCAATTGCCAAAATACCAATCATATTATCGTCCTTTAACATATCTTTGAGAATATCTACGTGAAAATGATCATCACAACGATATAGAAATGTTGTCAGATCCTTTGGAGGATCAATTTCAAATGCTTTTACAACCTCTGATCCGGGTGGTCCACCACCTTCTCTTGGAAGTGCACCACAAAATATCACCAAACCTCTTTCAGGAGTTTTTTTGTAGAGTTTTAATCTTTGAAGAACTTTAGAGAGTGAATCAACAACATGCGTTCTTGTCAAATCAGATTTAATATTGTCAGCTGTACCTTGCTCCTCTCTTAAATTTGTAATAACTTCGTGTAATTGTTTATTTTTTGGAATGTATACAGTGATTAATTCTGTTCCATGACCTTCTTGTTGAGTTAGTTCGTCGAGGATTTTTCTAATTTTATAAATTTTAACTGAATCCTGTTTTTGAGTGTTAATTTTACTCATTTTGAATATTTTTGTTATAATCGAATATTAACGGTTGTGGTTTCAGGCTTATTAGAAGGAGACACCAGAAAATTCTAATGCTGTCTAACTTTTTTTTCCAAATTGCAAATTTGAAAACTTTACCACGAACCGGTTGGAAGACCAAACTACAGGTTTCAAATTCAGAATCTGTAGCCGATCATTGTTACATGATGACCGTAATGGCCATGATAATATCTGACATCAAAAATCTGAATATAGAGAAAACTATGAAGATGTCGTTATTACATGATTGGGCTGAATCAAAAATTGGTGATTTTATGCCTGATGAGATAACACCTGACAAAAAAATTATCTTGGAAGAAAGCGCAATGAAAGAAATATTGGATATGTTACCAGATAAGGCTAAAGAAGATTATTACGTAATATGGAAAGAATATCAGGACTGCACGTCTAGGGAATCTAAATTTGTTCATGAGTTAGATAAATTGGAGATGGCGCTTCAAGCAAAAATCTATGAAAAAGATGTAGATCCTGAAAAGATTAAACCATTTATGACTTCAGCAATAGTTCAAATTCAAGACGATGATTTAAAAAAACTGTTTTTGGACATAACACAATAGATTTAGATGTAACGATTTTACACCCTAACCAGTAATTTGTCTGAAGATAACAATGATCTAGTTACAGCACAGAACGAAGTCATTGGCATATTATTTGAAGTGATTAAAAAATTACAGAAAAATATTGATCTTCAAGACGAAGGTGTGCAGCTTATCATAAAATCCAAGGATGAAAATTTAGAAGAAAATAGGCACAGACTAGATGAAATAACCAAAGAGAGGAATACGAATAGTGAGATTATTTCACGACTTTTGAAAAAATTGGATTCCAATCAGTCTGATTAATTTCCACAGCTACAGGAATCATCATCTGACACCATACGAAATTTGTTATTTTGTTCATGTTTGGTTTGTATGTAGTGGGAAATATTTGTGATTCTTGTTCGTACATCCTTGTTATTCCAACTACCCTCATTTTCAAACCAAGCTTCAATTTCACTAACATCATATCTTTCTCCTTTCTCGTTAACATCTCTAAAAATTTGTTTTATTAGTGATTCATCATCCAATGACAATTTATTTTTATTTTGCACATTAGTTGTTATTTCATTTAAGCTCTGTATAGTTGAGATGAGTAATGGCATAACAATCAATAATTTATGATAATAATTAATTTTCTCGGCGGTCTAATTTATGATTTGGAAAACATTCATTACAATAGACTGGTTTATCATTTCTTGGTTCAAATGGTATCTCACATTCATTACCACAATCCCCACAAGTCGCTTTGTGCATTTCTCTAGGTCTTCGCTGGAATGGCATTTCTAATCTCTAACTTAAACACCCTTAATTATACTAACTGCAGTCAAATATACTGGATTTAGTCACTTTCTTTTATGGTAGAATGTGTTGTATTAGGAATAGATTTATGCCACAAAAATAATAATGATTCATGGCAGAAGCTGGAATGGCAGCATATGGTTCAGCAATTGGAGTGGCAATTGCATTAGCTGTAATAACATTTGCATTAAGGGGAAAAGGGCATCCAGACGACACAGGCGAATAATTGAAAACGCCATTCTCTTAATTTAGGATTTTTCTTAGAGTTTCTCAGAAATGATGTTTTTTTAATGCAGTTATAGTTATACTTAAAGAACTAATTCATTCTAATTTTGTTATGCGGTTATTTGGTAAATCTAAAGAGGAGAAAATAATTGAATTTAAAGAAAAACAATCACTCAGAAACGGCAAAGATCTTAAAAAACTCCTGAAAATTTTTAAACAGAGCAGAGACGAGACAGAAAAACGGACGGGAGTACGTCCTGCTATAGACGATACAACAAAATTATTCATGCAGAAAGTATTGAATGTTTGGCTATCAGAGGGAAGAGACATAGATGATGAAAAATTCTGGAATGCAGTTGATTATAACAAACAATTTGATTATCCAGTTGAGTATTATGAAAGATAAATATTATTTGAAATATTGAGAGTTTACAATGCAATATTTTCAAGCGTTAAAGGTTGGTCAAAAAAGAGTGGAATCTGCAAGAGCATATCTTAATTCAATTTCCAATGATAGAGCCATGCCTGCGTTGGCTTTACGTGATAACAAGACAAAGATTTGGGAGCCTGTAGGAGAAGAGAATCTTTATGCAGTTGTAGATGAATCATCGGGTTTTGTTTTAACTGACTCGAGTGGATACATTTTGGCACTGTGTGATAAAAATGGTATATCTAAGGCATTAGTACAAGGATTAAGTCAGGAACAAAAAGATGAGATAGTTAGTTTACTGCAAAAAGACAATATTCCAGAGTACAAGGGTAAAGTTGCTTTACCTGTCTAATTTTATATTTGACTGTTGATTTGTGATTAAAATGAACAAGTATTCAAAAGACGTTGAGGTAAGAGGTCATCTCATAGATTCGATGATTTTAACAAAAATCTTTGATAATATCATGGATTTAGATGGAAAGTTCGAAGTCATTAAAATCAAAGTTGGCAAGCTAAAGACTGATGAAAGTTTCGCAAAAATTAGAGTAATAGGAAAAAATCAGAATCATCTTAATGAAATCTTAGAGACATTATACAGAGTAGGTGCTACACTAAAATCCCAAAAATCAGTAAAACTAAGATCTGCACCAAAAAATATGGTAATGCCAGAAAACTTCTACAGTACTACCAATAATCACACGCAAGTTTTCCATAACAAACGTTGGATTCAGGTTGGTAACATGATGATGGACAAATGCGTTGTAGTAAAATCAAATACGGCAAAGTGCGTTCCTGTACGTGATGTGAAAAAGGGTGACAAAATCATCATTGGTGAAGACGGAGTCAAAGTGACACCACCAGAAAGACCACGTGAGGGAATGAATATTTTCCAATTTATGGGAAGTGGAAGTTCTAGCGAGAGACCAACACAACACATTGCAAGAAAGGTCGCCGAGGACATAAAAAAGACAAAAAAGAAAGGCGGAAAAATTATTCTGGTTGGTGGTCCTGCAATTGTTCACACCGGAGCTGCAGATGCAGTTGCCAAATTGATCAGATTAGGATACATCAATGCAGTTTTAGCTGGTAATGCACTTGCCGTACATGATGTTGAATATGCAACGTTAGGTACATCACTTGGAATGAAAGTCAAAGATGGTACATTGGCAATACGCGGACATCGTAATCATATGCAAGCAATTAATTCTGTATTCAAAGCTGGTTCACTCAAAAAGATGGTTCAGCAAAAAAAGCTAAAAAGTGGAATTATGTATGAATGCGTAAGGAAAAAAATTCAATTTGTATTAGCTGGCTCGTTACGAGATGATTGACCACTTCCAGATGTAATATCAGATGTTGCAGTAGCAC
>CAZBHD010000061.1:0-4099 GCA_964491985.1 uncultured Candidatus Nitrosopelagicus sp.
TCTTTGGTGGAAAAAACAAGTTGATGAAAAAAATGCCAAACGTCTAATGAAATCTACAGGAGAACTTTCAGATTATCTAAGATACAAGCGTCTTATGTCAAAATATTCACTAACTGAGCCAGAAGAGAGAATTATCAATACGCTAGATGTTACAGGCGTCTCTGCACTTGTCAAACTATATGATAAAATTACAAACGCGTTTACCTATACGATTAAGATTGATAGCAAGAAGAAAACGATGGGTCGAGAAGAACTAACAACGTATGTTAGAAGCAAAAATGCAAAGATCCGTGAAATAGCTTACAAGGAGTTATTGGGAAAATATCACCAAAACAAAGGTGTTGTAGGTGAAATCTATCAAAACATAGTCCTAAACTGGAAAAATGAGGGAATTGACATTAGAAAATTCCAATCTCCAATATCAATACAAAATGTTGGAAACGACATTGATGATAAAACTGTAGAATCATTATTGGAAGTTTGTAAGAAAAATGCACCGGTGTTTCAAAAATATTTTTCAAAGAAGGCAAATATGGTAGGAATGAAAAAACTAAGAAGATATGATCTATACGCACCAACAAAAAGTAAATCAAAAGAAAAAAACTACTCTTATCCAAATGCAGTAAAACTTGTTCTTGATTCACTTGCAAAATTCAGCCCTAAGATATCAGGATTTGCTGCAAAAGTGTTCAATGAGAACCATGTGGACCATTCCATTAGGCCTGGTAAGCGTGACGGTGCATTTTGTAGCACGCCGTTACCATACATAACTCCATTTGTGCTGATTAACTACACAGGAAAATCGCGAGATGTATTCACACTAGCACATGAAATAGGACATGCAGTACATAGCGTTGCTGCATCTGACAAGTCCATCCTAGTCTCTGATGCATCGTTACCTCTAGCGGAAACTGCATCCACATATTCGGAGCTTCTACTATACGATAACATCTCAAATAAAATCAGTGATAACGAAAAAAAATCAATGTTGGCAGAAAAAATTGATGATTTCTATGCAACAATCTGTCGTCAGTCATTTTTTACAATATTTGAAATGGATGCACACAAACAAATTGCCGAGTCTACAACGGTGGATGAATTATCAAACACATACCTCAGAAATCTTAAGACCCAGTTCGGAAATTCGATTGATATTTCCAAGGACTTTGGATCAGAATGGAGTTACATTCCTCATTTTTATCACAGTCCGTTTTACTGCTATTCATATTCATTTGGAAATCTTCTATCATTATCGCTCTTTCAAACTTACAAAAAAGAAGGTTCAAGTTTTGTTCCAACATACATCGACATTCTCGCTGCAGGTGGTTCAAAAAAACCTGAATTATTGCTAAAAGAGCATGGATTTGATATCAACAAAACAAAATTCTGGCAGGATGGATTTGATTACATCAAGAGTCAAGTAGACACACTCACAAAATTATAGATAATTAATGGGGCTGACAGCCAGAGCCATCTGACTGCCAGCTTGTTCCCCAACGGTTTGAATCGATGTCAAATTCACTCAATAAGATTCTGATTTAAATGTTAATAGTAAAATTAATAATTTCACTCAAAACCCTCAAACTATGTTCAAATCAGTTTTTTTACTAGCAATTATCTTCTGTTCAGTTGCTTTTACGCCATTATCTTTTGGACAGGAGTTACAAAAAGCAGCATTACTAGAAAATATTACAATTATTTATGATCAAAGTGCTTCTAAAACTGTTATTACATCAGTAACACTTGAGACTGTTAATAATAATGCAATACTAATTCCTGATGAACTACTAGATAAATTATCAGCCCAAAAGGACATTCGTTTTGTGACATTTACAAACATGGGAGAATGTGTAATGGGTGTATCCACTGATGAGCAATGTATTATAGTGAAATTTAATCTTGAGACGATAAAAGGCGATGGAGGAATAAATGCTATCCAAACAAATGCTACAGAAATCGGTAATGACCTAATCTCCGATTTGAATAACATGTTCAACCTCAATGCGAAATTTCACTCTATATGGATAGAAGGTGGAAGTAATGTGGATGCAGTGTCCATGTTAGAAGACACTACTATGGGTGGTACAGTCTCAGCAACTTACACTATGCCAAAACAGGAAACAAATGTTGCTTTCAACAATATGAGCAAACTTTTGCTTGCTAAAGAAATTAGAGGCTCTGGTGGATTTTATGAAATTGCGAAACAATTGGCAAACCAACCAGGTTCAATATTATCAGTGACAATAGTACAAGATGAGGAAAGACCATTATTTTTGTTTAAAGTTTCCAAGGAATACAAAGATGAAGCCACTGATATTTCGATAATTAATCCACTTGGAATTTTTGATATATCTGAATTGGAACGAACCGAACTATTCAATGATTATTTTGTCCCATTAAACTCAATTGTACGAGTACTGATTATTCCTGAAAATCCGGTGCAAATTAATAAAATAAAATCTGATGTCATAGACGACTTAAGTAATGCTGACCGCCTGTCTAATCCAGGATGGTTTTTTACATATGCTTCACACGATAAGATAGATGCACGATTCCTTTTTGGTGCAACAAATTCTGTATCTGCAGATAAACTTGTCATGGAATTAGGACCATGGGATGCTCAAAATGAAGATGATTTCTTGGCAGTCAATACTGTTGATGAAAATTTAAGTGAGCAATATGCCATTCTAGCTGTAATTATTGTTGTGGCAGTTGGTGCAGCATTGTTTTACCTAAAAGGATACAAACGTAATCACTAAATTAACAAAACTGCTGCGGCAAAAACTGTGGTCCATTTACCATCTTTGCCTTTGGCAGTCTGTGTTATGTTTTGTGATTTGTATATTTTGCCGGAAATTGTCCACTGCTGTCTTTTCTCATCCCAACTCTTGTCAATGTCAAATGGGATTCCCAATGATGACGCAAGCATTTGTGCTGCAATATCCTCGGCATAGTCACCTGACTCTTTTTCATTTTGGCCAAATGCATCATATTCGGAAAGATAACCATACTTCTTTCTATCCTTGGGTATGGCCAATCCAACTGATGCGGAAATTAATCTATGTGGCTCATTGGTTTGATTTCTTGAATAGATCGTGAAAAGAATTTGTCCAGGTTTGATTTTCTTTAAGCCATCCTTTCTTAGAATTAATGTTGCGTCTGGTGGAAATATACTAGATATTAGAACTATGTTTGTTCCAGAAATTCCGGCATTTCTTAATGCATATTCAAAACTTGTAAGCTTGTCTTCATGCACACCAATTCCCTTTGTGAGAAAAACTTCCTTCGCAACTAGATCAAGCATTGATGAGACGTGCTAACTGAATTATTTATAGTTAGAGTTGTTTGAGAAAATCAACAATTTGTTGTCCATGTGACTTGACATCAATATCACGGAAGATCTTTCTGATTGAACTTTGTTTGTCAATTACAAATGTAGAACGCTTTGCAAGTCCTGCAATATTTAGACCTGCATACTGTTTACAGACATTTTTTTCTGTATCGCTTAGATGAGCGTATGGGATTTGATATTCCTGTACAAATTTTGCCTGAGAATCTATCGTATCTATAGATATAGCAAACAAGACTGTGTCTGTAGCCTCTATTTGAGAATATACAGAAATTACACCTTTTGCCATATCGAAGACCTTTTTTGAAGGACATGCAAACAAGTGGTTTTTTGGATAGAAGCATAGAACCACATTTTTTTGATTTTTGAAGGAGGTTAATTGTACTGATGTTCCATCATGTGCTGAAAGTACAAAGTCCTCAGCCATGTCTCCTTCATTGAAAACCATGTTTGAAGAACGGTGATAGATTATTTATGCGGTGTTATTCGAAATGATTAATGGACACATCATTTTTTGACTCAGATTATTTCATAGTAGGGTATTACATACTAACTGTTGGTGCTAGTTTACTCTTAATCAGAGATACAAAAAAACGAATACGTAATCTCAAGATTGGACGAAACTCTATAAAATATGCTCCAATATCATTTGGAATTCTATTTGTATACGTTCTGTTTGTTTTTCCGTATGTAGATGAGATTCCAATATTGAATTGGAGTTGGCTTGGATACAACATTGCATTCGGACCA
>CAZBHD010000062.1:0-2534 GCA_964491985.1 uncultured Candidatus Nitrosopelagicus sp.
ATTTGGGTAGGTGGTTCATTATTTATTGGTGCAGTCTTTGCTCCAATCTTAAAAAAAATGTCAATGTCAGTTGAAGAAAGATTACAATTAATGATCAAGGTTGGTAGGCGATTTAACAAAATTGCAGTTCCTGCATTGGTAATTCTAATAGTTACAGGAATGTATCAGGCACACTTGGTCTTGCAAAAATCCGATATGTTATTTGATACCAGTTATGGAAACGTCTTGATCATCAAGATAATTCTAGTCGCTGCTCTTATTGCAACTTATGCAGTACATGTAAGGATCATTAGAAAAGATGTTGAAGATCAGATAATGGCTAGTCAAATTTCGGAAGAGCAGTTACAGAAATTAAGAAAAAAAATAATCATATTAGGAGAAATCACTGTTGTGTTATCAGTTATTATTCTGTTCTTGGCAGCATTGCTGAATTCAGGTGGCGAAATCTAATAATTTTATTAAAGAAATTCTATTAGAGAATATTATGAATGGATTTCTAATTGGAAGGTTTCAGCCTTTTCATCTTGGTCATGTTGAAGCAATAAAATTTGCTCTATCAAATGTAGAACATCTCTACATAGGAATTGGGAGTTCAAATAAGAGTAATCAATCAAGAAATCCATTCACTTCGGAAGAAAGACATCAAATGATTACATCATCACTAGATAAAAGCACACTACAAAACGTCAGTATCTTTGATATTCCAGATTTGGATGATCATTCAAAATGGACAGAGTCAGTTGATAAAATCATACCAAAATATGATATTGTATTTTCAAACGATAATTTCACACAGAGTCTTTATGAAAGAAATGACAAAAAGATAATTCCTGTCGTTTTGAAATCACGAGCAGATCTTTCAGGAACAAACATTCGAAAACTTATCCAAACTGATGGAAACTGGAGCAATTTAGTCCCAGATGGAACAAAAAATATTTTGTTAAAGATCGATGCAAAAAACAGATTGAAAGATCTTTAATTATAAATAACCTTCAGAAATCTCTCCCATTAGGAGAATATAATTTGGAATATCTTGTCATGTTGCCAGGACCAACAAATGTCCCCGAGCGAGTAACCAGAGCAATGGTTACACCATCAATTAATCATAGAAGTGACGATTTTGTTGAACTTTATGAGGAATGTGTAAACAATACAAAAAAAATCTTTGAAACAGATGGAGATGCAGTTTGTCTATCAGCATCTGGAACTGGTACTACTGAATGTGCTGTTGTTAATTTAATTAAAAAAGATGATAAAGTAATAATTCCTGTAAATGGTGAGTTCAGTACTCGTTTAGCACAACAAATTGAATGGGCAGGTGGTCAAACTATTAGAATTGAAACCAAGCCTGGTGTAAATGCAACATTTGATCAGGTTAAAGAAGCATTTGATAATAACAAAGATGTTAAAGCATTTTACTGTGTCTGGAATGAAACATCAACCGGAACTATGATTAATTATCTTGATAGAATAAAAGATCTAACATCACGAAATGATTCCTATTATGTATTAGATGGCGTATCAATTGTCGGAGGCGAAGAACTCAATATGGATAAATGGGGAATTGAAATTGCAATGACTGGTGGTCAAAAAGCATTCGCATGCCCACCAGGAGTTTCACCAATATGTGTTAATCAACGTACTAGAAAATACATGGAAGATAATCCTCCAAATACAATGTATTTCAATTTACCAAGATACTTCAAAAATTATGATGAGTCTAAACACACTCCATTTACACCTGCGTTACCTGATCTTTATGCATATAGAGAAGCAATGAGAATTATGCTAGAAGAAGGAATGGAAAAAAGAATTCAACGTCATAGAATCTGCTCCGATGCATTGTATTCTGGTTTATCAGCTATTGGTTTGACACCATTTGCAAACGAAGATTCAAGATCTACGGTAGTAATTGCATTGAATTATCTGGATGGTTTAGAGGATAAGATATTCAGAGATACACTTGCAAAAAAATTCAGAATACTCGTGGCTGGAGGTTTTGGTAATCTAAAAGGTAAAGTTTTCAGAGTTGGCTGCATGGGTGAAGTGCATCGATATCACGTAATGAGAACAATTTCTGGGATATCATCAACTTTGGCAATGATGGGTTATGATACTGATGCCCAAGCGGGTCTTAAAATTGCAGAAGAAAAATTAAAACCACTTGATGCCCTTTAACTTAATATAAGGAAATTCGAAATCGACTACGTTGACATTCAAAAAAGGACAATTGATTTTACTTGACTATACTGCCAAGATTAAAGATAGTGGTGAAATCTTTGAAACTACAATAGAAGATGAAGCAAAGAAGCATTCCTTACATGAGCCTAATGTAAAATATATGCCAAAATTAGTTTCAGTGGGAGAAGGTTGGGTACTAAAAGGACTAGACGATGCACTTTCTGAGACCACCTCTGGTGATAAAAAAACAATCGAGGTTTCCCCAGACAAAGGATTTGGTGAAAGAGACAAGGGCAAAGTAAGAATGATTCCTTTAAGAAAGCTTGGAGAGGATGCCGAAAAAGTTTCAGTCG
>CAZBHD010000063.1:0-3463 GCA_964491985.1 uncultured Candidatus Nitrosopelagicus sp.
CCACCTCCATGGACGATAACTTTTGGTTCTTTGATCTTTCGTATCTGTTTTAGTATGTTATCGATGGTTTTTCTTCTTGCAGAAAGTGGTTTTTCCTTGTTTGTTATTATAGAGCCGCCAAGTTTGATTAGGATCATGTTATTTTTCTCCTAATTGGTGATATTAACTTGCATGCCAGTTTTCTCTATTGTGATTGGATAAGTTTCGTATTTTTGGCTCATATTTTGTACCACAGAATCTTTTTTGCTCTTCTCCGTAAGTGCAATTACACATCCACCATCACCGGCTCCTGTGATTTTTGCTCCGAACGTCTCTTTTTCAATTGATTTTACTATTTCTAGCAGAAGATCATTTGATACACCAATGCGTTCCAGAAAGATTTGGTTCTGTGACATGCATTTTCCTATGGTCTCTAAATCAAATGTTTGCAGGGAATTTACTGCCTTTGTTATTAGATTACCTTCTTCTTCACATAATTCAGAAAATGCCGCTTCGTTATTGTTTTTGAATTCGTTAACACGACTTACAACAACATCTGTGTTATGCATTTTTTGTGAGTTTACGACAACAAAATCAAAATCATGGTCAGTCTTTATGGCTTTAGAGTCACTTTCCTTCTGATATTCTATAATTCCACCTAGTGTTGAAACTGTACAGTCAGCACCTGATGTTCTTGGGAATATAGTACGTTCTGCATCTATTGCTAGATCCAATACCTCAGATTTTTCTGATCTAGTAAATAGATTAGATATTGATGCTGCAGCTGCAACACAACACGCAGAAGATGACCCCAATCCGGCTCCAATTGGTATATCTGATTGAATTTCTATGTTAATTCCATTTTTAAAATTATGATCACTGATTACTTTCTTAGCAATAAAGAAGAATGGACGAAACTTTTTTTCAACAGTCTCCACTTCTTCTGTAATTGGAATTGTTGCTTTTCCTAATGATGATGTTATGGATATTGCAGCAGTATCATTTTTTTCTGATGTTATAGTGACTCGTTTGTTTATTGCACCAACTACTGCACGTGTACCATGTACAACAAAATGTTCCCCAAAAAGAATAATTTTTCCTGGTGCGCTTGCTTTTGATATCAAATAGTTATTTTAGGATCTACTTCTATAATTCTGCTTCTGAAATTCTTCTTCCTCGGCTTCTTCCATTTTTGTTTCAAAGTCGTTTATTTCATATTTCATATCTTGGCTTTCAGTCAACTCTCCTCGGTTAATGAGAATTTCTCTTGCTAGTAGCCAGTATACCGTTGCCAGTGCTCTTCTACCTCGGTTGTTTGCTGGAATTATAAGATCAATGTTTGATGTAAGATTATCAGTATTAGCAATTCCTATCACAGGGATTCCTGCATTTGTTGCTTCTACTACCGCCTGATTGTCAATTTCTGGATCAGAGACCAGTATTAGTTGTGGTTCGGTGTAAAATGGTAATGATGGGTTGGTCAATGTGCCCGGCATGAATCTACCTAACATTATTCTTGCATCTGTTAACTCACAAAATTTCTCTATTGGCATATTTGCATACTCTCTTCCAGAACATACAATTACTTTTTTGATATCAAGGCGATTAATGAATTTCGCAGCAGTCTTGATTCTTGCAAGTGTTTGATCAATATCTAACATGTACAAGCCTTCGGGACTTTCTTGATTGATGAATTGACGCATAAATTTTGTCTTGACATTAGTTCCGACTCTGATTCCTGTCGAAAGTACTTTTTTCTTAATGTCTGGAGTTTCTGTCTGTTCGCTCATCTTATTTTTTAAATGTCGACCATGCCATGTATTAAATCATGCTCTGATAATCGCACCAACTCATTCAATTTAGCTACTCTTTCGCCTCCAACAACACCGACTTTTAGAAGTTTTGAGCCAGTTCCAATTCCTATGTGGGTTATATGCGAATCAGTTGATTCACCAGATCTGTGTGATGTGATAAGTTTAATGTTATTTTCATTTGCAAGTTTGGCAAATTCTAATGCATCATAAAGACTTCCAGCTTGGTTTACTTTAAGAATTGCAGCGTTACAGGAGTTTTTTTCAATTGCCTTTTGAAGAATATTTTTGTTGGTAACCGTAAGGTCATCTCCAGTTATCATTGTGTTTGGAAACTTTTTAGTTAGTTCAGACATGTCGTCAAATGCCTCTTCATGAACTGCATCTTCGGCATAAGCCAGTTTGTATTTTTCTATAATTTTTGCTGCAAAGTCAATTTGTTCATCAGAATCGTTTTCAAATCCTGCTCTGTCATAGATGTATTTTCCTTTTTGTTCATCCCATTGAGTAGACGATGCAAAGTCAACTCCTAATGAAACTTCTTTACCAAGTGTAAATCCCAAATTTTCAATAGCGCTAGCAGAAATTTCTAATGCTTGTTCATTATCATACTTCGGAGCCCAACCACCCTCATCACCACGTCCATTTGTAAAAGTTGGATCATTTTTTTGAATAACATTACGCAGTTCTTTATGAACTTGTAAATTCATATCAATTGCATCATGTACAGTTTTTGCACCAGTTGATACAACTAGAATTTCCTGGATATCTGGTGTACCTGGACCTGCATGTGCTCCTCCACCAAGTATGTTTCCTATAGGAAATGGGAATTTTAGATCATTGTTTGGATTAATAATTTTATAAAATGGAATATTCTGCATTTTTGCAGCTGATTCTGTTGCAGCAATGGTGATTGCAAACGCACATGCACCACCTATTTTTGAATAGTTCTCAGTCTTATCTATGGTTTTGATTATTTCATGAATTGATTTTAAATCAGCTGGATCACTACCGATGAATTTTTCTGAATTGTTCTTTAATAATGATAAACTCTCTTCAGGGTTATTGTTTGGAAAGCTGGTCGCTTCATATTTACCAACACTTGCACCTGATGGTGCACATACTCTACCAAGGAATTTTTCATCAGAGGTTACATCAACTTCAATTGTTTTACTACCTCTACTATTATAGAGAATTCTACCGTTAATGGCAGTAATATTTGACAAATTATTCTAGCTCGCTTTGCACTTCTTGGTTTCTTTTATGCATTGCTTCATAGAATGGAATTATTTGTTGAATAGACTCTACAGTTGTTAAAAGCATTCTTCTACAACAGTACCTTTCCAGACCAACCTCATCAAGAATTTTTTGTGGTTCTTTTCCAGATTTAACACCATTCTGAAATTCATCAAATTTATCTGCGATTAATTTTCCACAAGAGAAACATCTGACTGGTACTAACACATCACGAAAAACAAACAAGGATTATAAAAACCATACACGATTTTTTCTATGCGGGCGTCGCCCAGCCAGGTCAAAGGCGCTAGGTTGAGGGCCTAGTCTCTTAGGAGTTCGTGGGTTCAAATCCCATCGCCCGCACCATTATTTTTTGAAAATTATTTTTTCTTTTTGATTGCTCTGATTAGTTCTTGTCTGCGTATTTCTTCAGTAAG
>CAZBHD010000064.1:0-3131 GCA_964491985.1 uncultured Candidatus Nitrosopelagicus sp.
ACATTTGGTCTATCTGCTAGAAAAGTAAAATCTACCTCTTGTCCAGAACCGTTAATATTTGATAGTAAGATGTGTGTCATTCCTGCTTGTAAGAATTGAAGTTCTTCTGTTACAGTGCCTGCTGCACTAATTGGTATGTCGCTAACTAGAACGCCATTTTGAACTATGCCTAAATCAAAATTTGAGACTTGAAGGGGTTTTTCAGTTAGTGAGTTACTTATTGTGAAAGTAAAATCATAGGTCTTACCTGGTTCTATAACACCAGCAGGTTCCCAAGACATGTCAACTTTGTAATGTCCATTTGGTGAGTATTTTGTTAATGTGCCATCATCAATTAGTGCCGATGCATCAGTTAATGCAGATGCAGAAATTATTGCTACTGCAAACAATGCAATACCAAATGTGACTGGTAATGTTTTCATTGGACTACTGTGATGTTATGATCTGTATATAGCCAACAGTTGATTTTTTTAACATGGAACATTTTGTTGGAACATTTTGTTGAAATATTTTGTTGGAACACTTTGTTGGAATAATTCTTTACAATCAAACTACAGGTTAAGGGTATTGTTAAAAGTGTTCTAATTGTGGTTCCCTAATTCTATAATACATTCGTAGAATGAACCTATTGGTATTAACCCCAGAAAAATTTTTAAAAAAATGTTGCTTGATGGATTAAAGCTGGGCATTCTAGCAATATTTGTAGTCATTTGTCTATCATATTCATCATCTACTCCCTTGTTTGCAGAAGAAGAAGTGAAATGGATAATAGAAGACGAACATATCATTTCTGAGTCAAAAGAAAACCCTACCACGATAAAGTCAGATCACACTGATGAATTAGAACTCTCAATTCTCAAAATACATGAAGGTAATTTTGTTAGTGGAAATAAGTACTATAAAGATGGTAACGAAATCTCTTCCACAAGTGTTGAAGGTCAAAACATCAACGAGTTATTAGTAAAACAAAAAGAGCAAATGAGAGAGAACTGGCTTCATAAAATCCAATATTATGATAGATATGATGACGGATATATTGAACTCGCTGAAGCACTGTTAGACCCCGTAGGGGATCTAGAATATGTTATTAACGGGCAGAAGTTTGACACAAACCCTAACTCTAATCTAGAGTATTTCCTACGTGAAAGAGGTTTTGATATTAATGATCCATCAAGTATTCCAAACGATGTCTTTAGACCAGCTAAATATGTTGATGCACGAAATATTTTGAAAGAGGATGGTCATTACAAAGGTGTAGACTTGGGAGAGGTAGCTGACTATTATAAACCACTCAGCGAACAAGATATACAAGCAATTCTGATTGAAGATATTACAAAACATACAATTACACTTCAAGAAAATGTAATTGGACAAATTACTAGTAAATTTGAATCAAATCCGGGTGAAACAACAAATAAAGAAATCAATAGAATTAATGATTCATTATTTGCAGATAGTATTGGGGGCGGAGATATCTTCCAGAATACCAAACACATTATTCAATCTCCTATTGTTGGTGTTACAACCGATCTTGAACCAGATTATAATATAATATCAATTCTAGGAATAGCCATCACTGCGTTGTCTTTAGCAATAGTAGGATATTATATTTGGAAAAAGAGAATATTACTTCCTCCAAAGAAGATATTGTTGCCTGCAATTATTACTGAGGTAGACATAACAGGATTAACTCTTGAGATGATTACACAGTCATTGAAATTATTAGATGATGACAAGAAAAAAGAAGCCCATGAAAAACTATCACAGGCAATTCGATATTACTATTCTAATAAAATAGGCATACAAAAAGAAGTCAACTCATCAGAATTAGTACAATTACTAAAAGATCAAAAATTGATTGACTCTATTAAGATCAAATCATGGCTAGAATTCTGTGGTCTGGTAGAGTTTGCAAAACAGGAAGTAAATAATGCTGAATTCCATCGTATTATTTCATTATTTAAAAGGGAGTTAGAATGAAATCCGCTCTTCTTCTTGTAATAGCTGTATTATTAGTAATAACTACGCCTGCAGTACTTGCGCAAACAGATACCGAAGGGGAAGTTTTAACGGGTGTGCCAATGGCACCTACAAATTTTGTTGCTACCACTAGTCTGCCAATTGATTTGTCTTGGACCGCATCAGATGATCCTTCTTCAGATACGCCAGTAACTCACTATTCTATTGAAAGAAGTGATGATGGTGTAACTTGGTATGTGCTATCCGCAAATATCGATATTACAAAACCGTATAATCATGAAAAAGCTGTAACCATAAATTATGTTGACTCTAATATTACAATTGGAAATGTATATGATTACCGTATCAAAGCTCATAACATAATTGGTGAATCTCTACCATCAAGCATATCTAGTGCAAAGGCAATAATCCAAACCAGTGACAAAGTTATAACATTCGGACAACGTGTAGGAGAAATACCTAGTATAGATTTACATCAAGATGATACTGAACTAGTATCTTTAACCGACTTTGAGAAAACTTATGTTTTAACTAAAGATGAAATTAGAGAGATCTTTGATTGGCGTTGGGAAATAATTCAGACGGAAAACGAATTAGATAATACTGAAACTGATATACGTTCTTCAGAAATCATTCTAAAGGATGCGTCACAGTTTTTTGAACCGATATATAAAAAATTAAAACTTTCATCAATCACAATAGAAGTATACCAATTTGACTATGAATCTGACCAAAAAGAATTCTGGCAAATAAGAGACTATGATAAAACAATTTTTGATATTGCATCTAAAACAGGCTTTTCTGAAACAACTGGTACTTGCTTCTTTGAAAACTCTGATCAAGGAGGAATATCAGGTTGTTCATATGATGATATCATAATTCAGGTTACAATATTTGATCCGTATATGCAAAACTATCGCTATAATGATTTCCGTTATAATGAGAATGATTCGAGCCTGAAATCTGAGCCAACATTAAAGATTGTAAATAAAATACTTGAGAAAATTAATAATTTTAAGAACCGATCTCATGGTGATGTTGTTGATGTATTACGCTCTGGACAATTACAAAATAATATGTTAAAGGATTATTCTGAACTAGATAATCACAATTCTGAAAGTGATTACTTGGATATGGAAGCAGCCTCACGA
>CAZBHD010000065.1:0-2500 GCA_964491985.1 uncultured Candidatus Nitrosopelagicus sp.
TTAAGAGTCCGGGACCAAGTTGCATCGAAAGTGGTCTTTTTGTGTTAATTACTTTCTCGCCTGGCTTAAGACCAGTTGTGTCCTCGTAAACTTGAATCTGTGCAGTAATTCCTTCCAGACGAATTATTTCGCCCACAAGACCCATTTCACCAATACGTACAACATCGAACATATGTGCACCTTCTAAATCCTTAGCAACAGCAACAGGACCCGAAATTCTTGCAACAGTAGCTTCTACCATATCAATTAACCTCTATACTAATTCCCAGAACTCGTTTTGCCAATGCAGCAATTGATTCTTCGTTCTCTTCAGTTGTTTCTTGTTGTGAAGGCATAAACAATACCAATGGCTCGATTGATTCTTTAATCTCAGCTAAAAATTTTGATGAAAGCTTAGCCTGCATTGAATTACTTGCAATAATTAAACCAAATTCACCTGAAGAATATAGCTCTTGAATTTTTTTACTAGCGTCTTCTTCGTTGCTTACAATAAATGTGTCATCAATACCAATCAAACGATAACCAATTACAAGTTCACGATCGCCAACAACAGCTAGTCTTCCACTCGAATCAGTTTTTTGCGTTGAAACTTGCTGACTCATATTAATAACATCTCCTTAATTTTATCAATTGAAAGGTCGTATCTCCTTCCATATGTAATCCTTTTCAGGTTTTCATGTTCGATCTCTGCTCTGTATATAAAGTAGAAAATATTTCCGACTGATAATGCAATGTTTCGCAGTTTTTGGACATGATTTTCAAAGATGAATTTGGTTATTCCTATCTCAAAATCAATTAAGTTCTTTGATGTTTTGTATTGTTCAATAGTATCAGTCAATTTGAAATAAGAATCAAATCGTGTTACAATCTCAGAAATATCTTTTACATCATAACTATCTAGTAATTCCTTTGAGGAAATTCTTCCACCTTCAATAAGATGTTTAGAAACAATATCTTTTTCTAAGTTTGATTCTTTTGCTTTCAAAAGATTCAGAATGTTTTTCTTGTCAATTTCAGCACGAATTAATTCTCTAATTGAGCCCTCATCACCTTGGAAGAATTTGATAGATTCTAGTAGTTTTTGGTAATAAGATTCATGTAAGGCAGACATCATTGGTCCCAAATCTCCTGTCTTTTGGAATTCGTCCAAATACTTCATCAATATAACACCATAATCATATTTTGCCAGTTTGTTAACTACACCTTCTACTGTTGGTTCAGATAGAATGAGTTTGAACTCATCATGTGAGATATTACCCGCCGTAATTCCTGCAGGAACATTTCTACTAGAAACTAATAATGACTCGGTTTCCGTTATTTCTCTTCCCATTGCTTTTGAAGATAGAATTAATTCTATATTGTAAAGATCCCATTTCGATAGATATGCTCTAACTGCATTTTTACCTCCAAATGGTGTTGCTTCGGAAATAATTCTATTAGTTTCAACAATATGACGATTAAATGCAACTTCTAACAATTCAGCTTCTTTGTAAACTGAGGCAGCTTTTTTGATCTCTTCACCATACCATGTTGATTCCAATTGTTTAACCATCTCAGTAACGCTATTAGCCTTGAGTAGATTTTTTAAAAATTCTTCAGAGATGAAGTTAATTGAAATCGATTGTAATCTACCAAATGAAGATGCATATTGTGATGAACCCATTATAGGATCTTCTCCAGAATTGTATTTTTTATCTCATCCTCATTGTTCCTAAGCAACTCTTCAAAAGTCAAATCAAGTTCTTTTGTACCTTCTTTGTTTTCAGCGATGAAGCCTCCAAGCGTATTGATCGTAGAAGTAACTTCAATACCATCTTTGAAAAATGATTTGTCTTCTTTCCTACAACGAACTACAATTTCTTTAGCAAGAATTTTTTTTGAATAATCAACTAGTTTTTGTAATACTGTTTGATATTCTGGTTTCTTTGAATATCCGTCAAGTTCCTTTTTGATAACATCAAAAGTAGAGTCTAGATTTGTATTTATTGCATCAAATAGTATTTTCTTTGCTTCGAGTTTTCCAGCCTCAATAATCCTTGCTCCCTCTCTCTCAGCCTTAGTTTTTGCTTCATTTGCATAGTTTTCCTTGAGCTCTTTCACTGCAGATTTTTTTTGAGAATCAATTTCTGATTTTTTATCATTTAGTTTTTTATCTAATTCAGCAAGATCGTTTTTTTTTCTAGTTTGAATTTCTTGAATGAAGTTTTCTATGCTCAATGTTTTTCGCCCTAGAGTATATCTAACAATAAGATAATTCCTAGTACGAAACCAATAATCCAGAGTGTTTCAGGAATTACAAAGAAGAATAAAACCTGACCAAACTTTTCTGGTTTTTCTGCAATAATTCCCATACCAGCTGCACCAATTCCTTGTTGTGCACTACCAGTACCTATGAGACCACCAGCGATTGCTATTGCTGCAGCCAAAGCCAATATTGGTTTGGATAAACCTTCATCTCCCCCATCAGCAGCAAATGCTGGTATTGGAGCAAAAACAAAAA
>CAZBHD010000066.1:0-2511 GCA_964491985.1 uncultured Candidatus Nitrosopelagicus sp.
GGTTTTTGAGTTTAATTTAAATTCAAAACACAAAATTGTGAACTAATGATAATCATTGATGAGCAGAAAATATTTGATGTAATTACGGAGAGAAAGCCGATTTCTGTTGCTATAAACGGTCCAGATGGTATGTTGCCAAAAATTCAAGAAGCAGCCCAACACATAATGGAAAAATTTGATATTACTGCATTTGTGCTTGGCGATACAACTTGGGGAACATGTGACTTGAATTCAAATGGTGCAAAGGTATTAGGTGCTGAATTTTTGTTTAATGTTGGTCATACTAACAAACTTGAAACGTTTGAAAATAATGTAGTGATGATTGATGCATTTGATAATATTTCATTCGATCAAGTTTTACCAAAATGCATTGACAAATTTAATGGTAAAACAATTTCGTTGATTACAGACAGTCAACATCTACATGAAGTTGATCATGTAAAACAATTTCTTGAGGAAAATAATATTTGTGTGAAGATAGGAAAGGGAAAAGGACAGTTAAATGATGGACAAGTTTTTGGATGTGAATTTTATCCAGCTATTGAAACAAAAGATAAAGTTGATGGTAATCTATTCCTTGGACAAAGCAACTTTCATGCAGCAGGCATTGCGCTATCAACAAAGAAACCAACATTTGTTTTGGATCCATACTTTAACGAAATTAGAGATGTGACTGAATTTGCTCAAAAATTAGAGAAGAAGGCAACATTATCAATTTACAAAGCTGCCGAGGGACAGGTTTTTGGAATAATAGTTGGCTTGAAGGAGGGTCAGTTTGCTATACTTACAGCATTAAAATTCAAAAAAGAATTAGAAAGCGTGGGCAAAACTGTACAACTCTTTGCAATTACAGACATCACGAGTGATAGATTGAAAAATTTCAAGGGAATTGATGCATTCATTCAGGTTGCCTGCCCAAGAATTTCTACTGATAATCAATTTGATAAACCAGTATTATCTACCCCACAAGCGACTGCATTACTCAAAGTTCTAAGAAATGAAAAGATTGATGATTACTTGCAGATTCCACACTGGCTGTAAAAAAACAATTAATAATTGAGGTCATAAGAAAACCATATGTCTCAAGAATTCAAACTGCCCGGAGAGAAAATTGCCTTTTTAGAAGAATATCTCTCAGGGGAGAATACATTCGATGATGGAGAATCAGTAAGATCTACTATGATTGGTAAAGCAGAATTTGATAAGGAAGAAAGAATTGCATCAATTATTAACAATAAATCAATTCCAGTGCCAAAAATTGGTGATATAATAATTGGAGTTGTTGAAGCATCTCTTGGTTCTATGATTGCAGTTTCAATGCAATATATCAATAATACAAAAGTGAACTCAAATGTAGAATGTATATGCACCACAAGACACTTGAGAAAAAAAAATGTTGCATTAGTAAAGGATATAGTAAAATTAAAAATAATTAATCATATCAATGGAACCATTCATGCATCCATGGATGAAGCAGATCTTGGTGTTCTATTTACAAAATGTAGAAAGTGTTTCGGTGAAGTAATCCAAACCCGTGATGCGGTAAAATGCAAAGAGTGTGGCTGGATTGATGACAGAAAATTATCCTCTGATTTTGGAAAGTCTGATTTCCTAAAATAAGAGTTCTGATATGAATAAAATTTCTTTTCAGGGAGAACATGGAGCATATAGTGAAACATCAGCTCAAAAATTCTTCAGAAATGACATAGAAACTATTCCTTGCCGTACCTTTCATGACGTGTTAGAAGAAACAGAGTCTGGAAATTCAGATTATGCAATTCTGCCAGTAGAAAACTCTATTGAAGGTAGTGTTGGTCAAAGTTTTGATGCTATTCTTTCATCAAACCTTAATGCTGTTGGGGAAATATATCTAGAGATTCATCATTGTTTGATCTCTAATGGAGAAATTGATGAAATTACCACTGTTTACTCTCATCCTCAAGCTTTAGGACAATGTAGTGATTTTATCCAAAAAAAATCCCTAAAGACAGTTCCAACATATGATACTGCTGGTAGTGTTAAAATCATCAAAGAATTGAGTGAGAAAAATGTTGCAGCCATAGCAAGTAAAAATGCTGCTCAAATTTACAGCATGCCCGTAATTAAAGAAGAAATTGAAAATGAATCAAATAATGTAACTAGATTTTTAATTTTCTCAAAGAAGAAAACAGATGCAACGCCAAATGATAAAACATCAATTATTTTTTCAATTAAGCATGAACCTGGTGCATTGTATGAAATCATTAAGGAGTTTTCCAGTAATAACATTAATCTAACAAAGATTGAATCCAGACCAAAGAAAGGAGCTGTATGGGAATATAATTTCTATTTAGATTTTATTGGTCATACATCAGATGGAAGAATAAACTCAATGTTAGAGAGTTTGAGGAAAAATACAAAATTTCTTAAAATAATTGGTTCGTATCCGTTAGCAGAACTAAGTTAGAATCCCTTAGGTTTTCTAACACTAAAACCTGCACTAAATCCAATAATTACAATTCCTGCTACTAT
>CAZBHD010000067.1:0-7172 GCA_964491985.1 uncultured Candidatus Nitrosopelagicus sp.
AAGTCATTAACACGTGACGGTGTATACGAAGAGACACAAGAGGCTTACAAAAAAGTTGATTCAGTAGTAAATGTTTCACATGAACTAGGTATAGCTACTAAAGTAGCAAAATTGGTTCCAATTGGTGTGATTAAAGGATGACAGAAGACGATAAAGAATTAGAGATTCTAACAGCAAAGCGTTTAGCTGAAATGCAGAAAAATCTTGCAGAACAAGAAAATGAGCAAGTAGAAAAAAATGAATCTCATTCTGATAAAAATAGTATTACACCTAGAGAACAAATTATAAAAAAACTTGGTCATAGAGGTTTAGAAGTATTGACTAATGCAGAATCACAGTTTCCTAATGAAACAAGAATTGTTGAAGAAAAATTAGCAGAATTAATTATATCTGGAGAAATAGACGAAATATTAGATGGTGGAAAGTTACTGATATTATTTCGTTCAGTAGGAATTCATGTTAGAATGGATAATAAAATCAATGTTGAAAAAGATGGTAAATTTGTTTCAATTTCCGAAAAATTTGTTAATACAGAAGAGAAAAGTAATTCTGAGGATGAATAAGTATAATGGTATATGTTCTTGAATTTAGTACAACCAAATTTGTTGAAGATCAAATATTAGTTATTGAAGTAATGAATAATGTTCAAAAACTTTGTAAATTATCTGATTGTTATGCAGTAAGTGAACCAACTTCAAAATTTGGTTGGACGTTCTTTTCAATTGCAATTAATTCGAATCTATATCTTGCAATATCACAAGAATTTAGTGATATGATTAAAAAAGCAAAAGGAAACAAACCAGAAGAAAAGTTTAATAATTTTATAAGTGATTTTTTTGAATCTCAAGGATGTAAAATTAGAGTAAAACTTGTTGATGAAGAAATCTAAACTCTTCTTCCTCGCTTTCCACCCTTCTTCCTTGTAGTATCATGAGGAATTGGTGTAACATCATCAATCTTACCTATCCTAAAACCTCCTCTTGCTAATGCTCTAATAGCAGCTTGTGCACCAGGTCCTGGAACTCTAGAACCTACTCCTCCAACTGCTCGTACTCTAATGTGTAAACCTGTAAAGCCTTTTGTTTTTGCAGATTCAACAACAACATTTGCAGCCTTCATTGCAGCAAATGGTGATGATTCATATCTATCTGCGTTAACATGGTGACCCCCAGAACTAATTGCAATTGTTTCACCACCAGTAAGATCTGTTATGTGAATGATTGTATTATTATAACTACTGTAAATATGCGCAATTCCCCATTTATCTTGTACCTTTTTTTTAGTTTCTGACTTTTCTTCAGGTTTTACTTCAGTTTTAGTTTCTGACTTTTCTTCAGGTTTTACTTCAGTTTTAGTTTCCACCTCAGTTGATGCTTCCTCTACTTGAGAAACTTCTTCAACTTTTTCAGCTTCTATTACTTCCTGTGTTTCTGTTTCAGACAATGAAAATCCACAATTTAATGGCTTTATAAAAGAATAGATTTTGAATAATGATATTTCACTTTAGATCATATTTGAAAGTGTTTCCATCCTTTATCATGAATAGTTAAACGCTTTCCATTACTTTCGAATACCACATTTTTACCTCTTGTAACATATCCAATTTCAAATAAATTGATCTTTTTCTTTTTTGCAATTTTGTAAATTTTTGGTAAATTTTTTACTGAAACTGTACACACCAGTTCAAATTCCTCTCCACCATTAAAAACAAGATTTGAAACATTCATCTTGTTTTTTGTTGCAAAATCAATCAAATCTGAATTCATTGGAAGCTTTGTTATAACAAATTGCTTTTTACTCTGATTTGATAATTCATTTAAGCATGTTGAAAGTCCATCACTAGAATCCATTGATGATGAGAGTAGATTTCTAGCAGAATAACCAAATTCTAAGCGTGGAATAGGTCTAAAAAATAATTTTTTAGACTTGGTAAGGAATTTTTTTGTTGTAATTCTCTTTTTATTCATTATATCTAATGCAGCAGCTTGGTATCCAAAGGCGCCTGTTGTTATAATCACATCACCAATTTTTGCACCATTTCTAGGAATAACTTTGTCTGGTGAGCCAAATAAAACTGAATGAATTACAATTTCTTTCCCTTCATTAGTATCACCCCCTAATAATTTCAGATTGAATTCATTACAAGCTTTAGTGAATCCAGTTGATAGTTTTACTACTTGTTTTTTTGAAATATTTTTTGGGAATGTAATTGAAACAATACAAAATTTTGGAATTATCCCTTTTGATGCAAAATCACTAACACTTGATACAATACTCTTTCTAGCAATATCAGAAAAATTACTTTTTGGTGGTATATCTGTACTTTGGACTAGTGTGTCAATACTAGTTGCAAATTTCGTTTTTCCCGACAAAAAAATTTCTACATCTTCAGCAACAAATTTTTTTAAATTTTGTTTTTGAAAGTATCTAATAATTTGCCTTTCACTTAATTTCTTCATAGCTCTCATTTAACAATTTTATAATATTTTTTTGTAGACTAGTTATCATTGATTCATCATCTGATTCGATAGATATTCTAATAATGTCTTCAGTATTTGATTTTCTAATCAATGCCCAGCTATTTTCATTTATTTTGAATTTTATACCATCAAGTAATTCTATTTCATATTTATTTTGTAATTTAGTTTGTAATTTTTCTATTATTTTGTCATGAAATTTTGCTGGGAATGAGATTTTTTCTCTAATTTGTTTATACTTTTCCATTTCCTCAATGAATGTATCTATATCTTGATCAAGCATAGTTGCAATTAATCCTGCTGTTAAAAGACCATCTCTACAAAAATTAAATTCTGGTAAGATAAATCCACCACTACTGCCTTCACCTCCTGCTTCAGCATTTTTTTCTAATATTGTTTGAATTACATTTACTTCTCCAACCTTTGATCTCCAAACGGTTCCATCATTTTTGGTGATATATTTTTCAATTCCGATACTACTATCAGCACTTAATACAAATTTTTTGTATCCTAGTTGTATTGATTTTTTTATACCAAGTGCTAAGGTAATATCCGGCGATTTCTTTTTTCCATCTTTGACTATTACTAGACGATCAGAGTCTAAATCGAATGCAAAACCAATTTCTTTTGATTTTTTTCTTAATTCTTCTAGAGTGTCTGTTGTGGGATCTGGTCCTCTTGATGATGAAAATAAATCTTCATTTATTGTATCAACTTGACAACCAATTTTCTCAAGCAAAGGGCGTGCAAAGTTTTTTGCTGCACCACCACCTATGTCTACAGTTATTTCTGGATTATTTTTTACATTAGATACAATTTTTGTAACATCTGAAACATACTCTGATTCAATAAATTCTTCATTACCTGTTTTTGAACTAAAGATTTCTTGTTTACCAGTAATTGTATCCAGTTCCTTTTCATCTATTCCCCTTCCATCCAAGATGAACTTTAGACCATTCCATTCAAGTGGGTTATGAGATGATGTGATCATTACTCCAGAACCAAATTTTCTTGCTTCTCTAAATACAAAAGGAGTTGGAACAATTCCTAGATTGTATACTTGTATTCCAAATTGCATTAGTGTGGCAGTAACACAATTCATAATTATTTCTCCTGAGGATCTAGTATCTCTTCCAACAACACATTTTCCAGATTTAATCATGGATGAGAAATTTTTAGTAAATTCTAAAACATTTTTTGGTTCAAAATCATTTCCAAATACTCCTCTTATTCCAGATATTGATATTTTCACTATTAAAAATCACAAAGGCTTTTTATAAACTCTGACTGCAAATCGTTCGTGCCTCGATAGCTCAGCCTGGTAGAGCGAACGCCTCGTAAGCGTTAGGTCATGGGATCGAATCCCATTCGAGGCTTATAAAATTTAGATGAAAAGTATTTTTTTATTTTTAATAATATTAGTCTGCAAAAGTTTCAATGTCTTCTTGAAGTTCTTCCCCAAGTCCTAACCACCATTCTTTCTTTTCTTCTGACATACTATAATGAAATCTGATGTTTTATCCTTTATAGATCTGCCGGTTAAAAATTTGTTAATTAGAAATTCCAATTAAGCTCATTTTTGCTCACTTTCCTTTTTTCGTTTTTGTTTTCGATACAAAATTATACCAAGTGTACCTATTGCACATGCCCAGAAGATAGTCCAACCCATAGGATCTTCTTGTGAGATTAATCCTAGAAATGAATAGATCATTCCACCAACCAAGGCTAATCCAACAAATTCTAGTTTTTTTGACATTTGTTAACTAAATAAAGTAAAAAAGATAAATGATTTAATGATTTAGATGAATTATGGGTAAATACCTCTCAATTGTTTTAGCTATGATGGTTGTTACTATGGCAATTGCATTCTTATCTCCAACTACTGGGGAGATACGTGATCCACCAATCTATCCTTTATTCTGGGCGTCTGTAGCTGGAGCATTTATTGTAATTATATACAGTTCTTATCTAAATAGAAAGAAGCAACAAGAACTTAGGCGTGAAAGAAGAAGAAAATTTAAGAAATAAAATTATAATTCTAAACCAAAAGAACCTGCAAGATCAGAAAATCTTTTGTAAGATTCAAGATATTGTTTTCCTTTTGATGTTATAACAAATACATTTTTACCATCAAACTCAATTTTGTTCATAAGACCTGCACCTGTTAGATTTTTCACAAATTTTTCTAATCTAGAATGTGAAAGATTAGCCTTTGTAAGTAGTGTAGTTGTTTTAATACCTTCTTGACCAGTTTGCTCAGTAATATAGAGCATATCTGCTACTATTTGCATTCCAGTCCGATATGGCATAATGAATAGTCTCTTACTAAGTGATATAATAGTATTGCTTGGTTTTATCTGACATGAGATAAATATCCACTAAATCTTCCTTGTGGCGTGTCTGAAAATATATCGATCAATTGGCATGAAGATTTCTTAGGTGTAGCATATAGATTCTTTGACGTAAGAATGAATATTGCTTTGATGTTTCCCGAAAGGAAAATAGCGTCAAATCTTTGGTTAGAAACTGTTCATTGGTGGAACGATCACACGATCAAGGTTAGATTTGTAGAGATTGGTGATGATTATTGGTTTATTATTGGAGCTGATTCCAGAAAACCTTCAACGAACAAATCTTTCTATAAAATCTTACCAAAATCAGAGAATTATGAAAGATTCAAGAAAGGACATAATGGAAGTGCAATACTTAGATTTGCTGTATACACCAAAAAATTCATTGAAGATGTAAAAAACGATGTACCATGTGATTGTGGACATAGAAAAGACGATCACAATGATGAAGAAAATGATTATTATTGTTTATACGAAGAATGTGACTGCAAAAAATTTGAAAGCTTTCAAATTAATTTAATGAAAAAGAAAAAAGTTGTAACTAATATTAAATTTATGAGTGAAGATGAAGTTAAAGATGATTCATTAGCATGGAATTGTCTTAATCGCCATAAATATACTAGAACAGAATAATTAATAGAAATTATTCAAAGTCTTCCAGTCTATTGGTTCTAATGTGCTTACCAGGATAATATTCCTCAATTCTTTTTGAATAACACTGGCTACAAATTTTTCCTTTAATCTTCCATTCGTCCATTGGGACATAAGTTACATTAACAATATCTTTTTCACATATAGAACATTTCTCAGTCATTTAAATTTCAAATGTAATTTGGCTATAAAATGATTTGTAGTAAAAAATGATGTTAAATACTACTTTTTTGTATGCTGATCGGTAATGGTCTGGTCAATGTAACCTCCTGCAAGATTTTACACTGGCCGGATTTTTACCATTTTAAATTTTTAAATCACAGAAACAGTTTTTTTAATGAAATCTATCTCGTTTTGCTCTTGTCTAATTTTTCTATCTATTATTTTTAGCATATCACTACCATAAACTTGGTTTGAAAAGAAATTGTGTGCAGTATTAGATTCTTCTATTTTTGCCTCCACTGCTGAATCTTCAAGAAATTTTGTGACTATTTTGTCTGTCACCAGTAGAATTTTTTTACATAATCCAAAATTTTGCATAATCTTCTCTAATTCATTTATATCATTCTTAAAATCGTCATTTTTTGCTAGTATATTCTTATGAATTATCCGTGCTGTTACAGCTACAAACAAACTCTGAGCATATCTTTTGTTTCTATGTTGGATATTTTTCCTGTCATATTCTAGTTCATTCTTTGCATATTCTCTAATCAGATGTGGGAATAGGAAATATCTAAAATCACATTCTAATTCATCATTAAATACAGTCTCATATTTTGCGCCAGTTGGAAGATATTTTCCAATTCCACCGTACACTTCATTTGGTTTTTGTTCAAAATATGATACAAATGATGCAATTGCCGAGTCATCTTTGATTCTACATCTATCTTTCACTTCTGGAAGATATTTGTTAAGTGTCTCATCTCCTTGAAATTTGGCTTTCTCAGATGGTGCAAGATTTAACCATAAACCCTGTTGGTGTTCAAAACAATAATTGAATTTTGTAAGCTGTTGATGGATAGATATGAAATAATCCTGCAATGAAACATAATCCTTTCCTTTAACTGCATTTTGAGAGTTTCTGTACTTGGTAATCTTTCTTTGATGTTCTTCATCTTTGGTTTTAATTACAGTGACCAAGACTTCAGCATCAATATTATTTGCCTTATTTTTCTTATCTAGAATACTTTTAGAAGTTTGTGCCCCATTAACTATCTGTGCTCCTTTTAGGAACAATTCATTGTTTTTAATTGAAACATCATCTACAGTAATTGTAATTCCATTATTCCATTCAAAGAAATTTTGTGGATCATATTCTAATGTCTTTGAAATTTTCTTATTTATAGATCCTTTTCCACCTAGATGTTTTCTAATGTTTGATTCAAAAATATAATGTTCATTTTTTTCTACCAATTCTGCTAAATCATAAGCAGATACCACACAGACTTTGCTTCTTTTGTGCTCAAGTGGTTGTTTTAGAATTCTAAGACTAGTATTCTGACCTTTGGCAGGTTTTTTGATACGTTCCCATAAAGTCTCATATACCTGCTGTCTACCCATAACTCTGACTTTGTTGTTTTGTTAGTCATCTACAAACTGGTCAGTTTTTTAAACCTGTTCTACTTTCATTTTTTTTTCTTTATTATGGTTCCACAAATATTGTAATTCTTCTCGCTTTTGTTTAGATTGATTT
>CAZBHD010000068.1:0-7325 GCA_964491985.1 uncultured Candidatus Nitrosopelagicus sp.
GAACAGAGTTTAATCCGTTATATTGAAAAATTTTTAGATGAACCAAATTTAAGCGAAAAAATGGGAAAAGAGGCCCGTTCAAAGGTTTTGGAAAAATTTGACGAAATTAATTGCAAGCAACAAATGCGTGATCTAATGCAAAAATGGATTTCAAAAAAACAATTTTAGAAAAACATGTTTTTAATTTAGTTTTCTTTTTACTTTACTGGAAGCTTTTTATCATATAGTTTTGCCAAATTCATAGTTTTGAAAGAAATTATAATTACTGGGCATACTGGTTTTATAGGAACTTCTCTTACCCAAAAATTAATAGGTTCTCCTTACAAGATCACTGGAATCTCAAGAACAAAACAAAAACAGTTTAGTATTAAACAAAAACAAAAAGATCTCAATAAAATCACAAATTCTGATATTCCAAAAAATTCAATAATTGGACACCTCTCTGCAAACGCTGACTTTGCATTATGTCAAAAAAAACCTAAAGAGTGTTTTTTTACTAATGTCGTTGGAACTGAACACTTACTTGAAATTGCCCGTAAAAAAGATTGTAAACTTCTTTTTCTTAGTACTAGTCATACATATGGAGTTCCAAGAAAACTTCCTATAAGGGAAGATCATCGTAGAGAAGCCACATCAATTTATTCTGCAACCAAATTACAAGGAGAAATTCTTTGCGAATCATTTTCAAAAACATATGGAATGGATATCACTATGGTAAGATTATTTTCAGTATATGGACCAAAAAGTCCAAAATATTCCTTGATTAAAAGAATTATAAAACAACTTTTAGAAAAAAATGAATTACGATTAGGTAACTTGTTTCCAAAAAGAGATTTTATTTTTATTGATGATGTTGTTCGTGCATTAATAATCCTACTTAAACAAATTAAAGGATTTAACACATTTAATATTGGATCAGGTAAAAGTACTTCAATACAAACATTATGTAACAAATTAATGAAACTTGAAAAAAAAACTATACCAATTATTCCAGAGAAAACTCTCTTACGAAAAAATGATATTCCTGAAATTAAATCAGATATTTCTAAAATGAAACAATTAGGCTGGGAACCAAAAATCTCTCTTGATGAAGGACTAAAGCGTACATTGAATTGGCATAAAACTAAAAAATAATCTTATTAATTTAATATATTTACAAATTAGAAAATTTGATTCTTATTTTTTATATTTATTTATCACTTGTTCAAACATATTTTCATATTCTTTGAATTTATTTTTTAACAGGAATCTGTCATTGATTAATTTTTTAGTATTTTTGGAATATTCTCCCAATTTCTCTTTATCGTTAAGCAATTCTTCAACTGCATTATATACTGAATTTGAATCTAAATCAACTGTTATTCCTGCTTTGTATTCATCCAACTCATTGTAAATGGTCAATTATAATATTAGAAATTTCTTCTCCAATTATTTCATCACCTAATTCATTTACATGTATATGATCAAAGAAGATTGCACTATTTGTATCATCGAAAATCATTCGTAAATCATATGTTCCATCACATGTATCTTCAAGTTCTACTAACGAGATAGCTATTTTATCTAATATGTCTAATGTGTCTACCAGATAAGTGCCATAATGTTCTAACATTTTCTGTTCATCATTGGATAATTGCTTTACACCAGTTCCTAGCATTGGTTGAGTTATAATTATAGATTTTATTCCTAACTTACTATTTGTGTCACAAATCTGATTCATTCTTTCTGTCCATAATTCTTGTATTTGATCTTTTGAATCATTAGTTTCTTGAAAATAGTTTTCAAACTTATTAATGCTTTTCAAAAAAACATATGGAGTTCTATAGTCAATTTCTTTAATTATTTTTTTTATTGGATCTTCAGAGAAATTCGTGTCGGGAGTAAATTGAGCGCTCTTTATACCTGGAACTGAGTACTCAACACCATAACGACCTTGTGAATCATTTCCTCCTGAATACACAACAATCAAATCTGGTTGAAATTTTATCAATTCGGTTTCAATCAAATATTTTTCACTATATGAATACGCACTTGTTATTCCAGCATTTAACACTTCAAATTTTTTATCTGGGTAATAATTATCAAGATTTTTCTGTATGAAGGAACTAATTGTTGTATCATCAGATGTGCTGACACCAAATACTGTAGAGCCGCCAACAATAAATATTCTATTAGTGTCAAAATCTTTTGTTTCAGAAAAGTCATCTCCTCTGAATCCATGTGAGTTAATAGTGAGAGTTTTCATACTTTGATTAGGGGCAAGGTGTAGAATTCCATTAACTTCATACATAATAGAATTTAGATCTTTGCAGATCTGCTTTTTCCAATCATCTTCTATTTCATTCATAGCATCTTTTTCCAAAAATTCACAGTCACTTACCTCAAAATATTCAATAATTCTTGAACCCATTTCAAGGGAAATTAGAAGTATTACGAATAGACATAAGAAAATTATGGTTTGTTTTTTATATGATACTTGAACTGACATTATAACCCATTACTAATTTTAGAAACCAAAAAACTGCCCATAACAATACAGTCCATGTCTGTCTTTTTGATCATATTATATGCCTGTTCTGGAGTATTTACAATAGGTTCACCCATAACATTCATTGAAGTGTTAATAATCACAGGAACACCTGTTTGTTTATAGAATTCATTAATAAGATCATAATACAATGGATTTGACTGCTTTGAAACAGTTTGTAATCTCCCTGTTCCATCAACGTGAGTAACTGCAGGAATTTTTTCTGGTTGTGTTATTTTAGACACCATTAGCATATAGGGACTTGGTATATCCATCTCAAAATAATCTGCCGCATATTCTTCAAGTACACTAGGTGCAAATGGTCTAAATGATTCCCTATGCTTAATTTTTTCATTCAATATGTCTTTCATTTCTCCATCGCGAGGATCTGCCAATATACTTCTATTTCCTAGTGCTCGCGGACCCCATTCCATTTTCCCCTGATACCAACCTACAATTTTTCCTTCAGAGATTAAAGTTGCAGTTTTCTGTAATAATAATTCTCTATCAAATTCTTCATATTTGATTCCATTAGAATCAAGAAAATGTTTAATTTCTTCATCAGTAAACTGTGGACCGACATAAACATTTTCACGAACAACCTTTGCAGGATCTTTCTCAATGATTCTTGTTTTCTTATTATGAATATAATACAAATACTGGGCACACCCAACTGCACTTCCTGCATCTCCAGGAGATGGTGGAATGTGAATTTTGTCAAATGACCCATCTTTAAGCATACGATAATTTGCTACACCATTTAGTGCCACACCACCACCAAGGCATAGATTTTTCATTTTAGTTGTTTTGTGAATATAATTAACCATTTTTAGCATAACATCTTCTAAAACTTTCTGAGCACTAGCACCAATATCAAAATGAATTTGTTCTGTTTTCTCATTTCTTTTTCTTGCTGGTATTCCAAATAGTTCTGAAAATTTTTCATTGGTCATTACTTTATCATATGTAAATGCAAAATATTTCATATTAAGATGAATACTGCCATCATCTTTTACATCAATTAGTTCTTTCATTATGAGATCATAGTATTTGGGTTTACCATATGATGATAGTCCCATTAGTTTGTATTCTCCTTCATTAACTTTAAAACCAAGAAAATATGTAAATGCTGAATAGAAAAGACCCAACGAATGTGGCCATCTAATATCATGTGTGAGGTTAATTGAATTATCCTTTATAGTACCAAATGAAGTTGTGGTCCACTCGCCAACTCCATCAATTGTCAAAACAGCACATTCCTCAAACTGAGATGTATAGAATGCATGAGCTGCATGCGACAAATGGTGTTCAGGAAAAATTATTTCACCGTTGAAGCCTTTAAGGTGCTTTTTAATATCATCTTTTATCCATAATCTTTTGTGTAGCCATTTTGGTATGATGTCCAAAAAACTGTATAATCCACGTGGAGCAACTGCAATATAGTTATCAAGAAGCCTTTCAAATTTTAAAACAGGTTTATCATAAAATGCCACAGAATCTATCTGTTCTGGTGAAATTCCAACTTCTTTTAGACACCAATCTATAGCCATACTGGGAAACCCATCATCGAATTTATTCCTTGAGAATCTCTCCTCTTCAACAGCTGCAATTACACGTCCATCTTTCAGAATGGCAGCTGCCGAATCATGATAATAACAAGATATACCTAAATTGTACAATTCTAATACTGTTTTGAAATTTTATTTGATTTAAAATCGTTAGGATTTAACCAATAGGTTTCTTTCTGTTTTTTTAGCCGTAATAGATCAATTCTCAATAACCGAAAAACTATACCATAAATTGAAACCAAGAAAATAAATAGAATTCCCAGAAATATCTTCGTGTTAATTACTGCAATCATATCAAGCACTTTAGATAACTTAATTGCAAATATTTGGGAAACAGCTACAATTCCTAAAATGAATGACACCATCACCTCAATAGAAAAAAATCCTGATGCACTGATAATAACAAAGAACCAAAAAGATAGTCCAGCAGAAACTGCTAATGCTTTGAATCTAGGTGAAGAAAGTTGCATCTTAAATTGGATAAATGAATGCGATTAATCCACTTTGTGATAGTGCTGTAACTCCAATAAGTGCAATTAGTACGAGTATTATTGGAAACATGTGGAATTTCCGTCTATGAATCAATATTTCAAATATTTCTTTGATTGTGTTAACTCTACTCATTCTAATATGACCTGAACATCACTCTTTTTTAATTCTATTCTATTTTTCGTATTTGTTTATTACTTCTTCAAACATATTTTCATATTCTTTGAATTTATTTTCTAATAGGAATTTTTCATCAAGTAGTTTTTTGGTATTTATAGAATATTCCTTTAATTTTTCTTCATCATTAAGTAATTTTTCAACAGCATCATATATTGAAACTGGATCCAAATTAACTGTAATTCCTGCTTTATATTCATCCAACTCTGGAAAATCACTTGCTTTTGAAATAACCACTGGTGTTCCCATTGCTAGTGATTCTATTACTGTAGTGGTATGAATATCGCTATGTGATGTTACCACATGTAATTTTGCAAATTTAAATAATTCTAATTTAGCGTCTTCAGAAATAAATCCTGTAAATTTTACGTGATCATTAATCTCTAGTTTTTTTGCTAAATCTTTTATCTCATCAACATATTTTTTAACTCCAGTTCCAGTAATAACTAAAAATAGATCATGGTGATTTTTTTTAATCTTTGCAAAGGATTCTAATAAAATCTCTAAACCTTTTTTGGGATCTATTCTTCCCACATTATAGAGATATGATTGTTTAGATACATCTAATCCAATTTTTTCTAAAATCCCTGTCTTATTTTTATATTCAAAATTTTCTAGTAAAATCCCATGATCTATTTTAAAAATTTTATCTGGATTAGCTCCTAATTTTGTATATGTTTCAGTTTCCATATCTCCGACTGAATGGAACCCTCCTGCATTTTTAAATAATTTTTTTGTGTAGACTAAATCTAGTATATTTTTTCTTGAACTTTTTATTGTCTGTGCAGGTTTTTCAAAAGCTGCCATAGCTGAAATTATAAATGGTATTCTTAGTTTATCTGCAACTTTAAAAAATGACATTCCAAGATGATAGTACCAGTGTAAACAATAGACAACGTCATAATCTGGTAATATTTTCTTAGCAATTTTTGCTGCATCTGGGCAATAGTATCCTAGTTTTTCAGAAACACAATGAATTGGCAATACAGGAATTCCTTCAATTTTAATAATTTCACCTTCTGCATTTAATAATTTTTTACGTACATCTGCATATTTTTTACTTTTATTTTCATCAAAAAACCAACCATCTCCATCAGGAACTACATACACAACATTATGACCTAATTCTATCAGTCCCTTTGCAATTAATAGTGGCTGTTTTGCATCACCTGCAAATCCTGAAACATTAAAATTTAAAATTAATATATTCATTCTATTAGAATCCTAATTTTCAACTATTGTTTTTATAGTAATTTGAATACCAATCATATGTTTTTTTCAACCCTTCATCTAATGTAATTGAAGGTGTATATCCAAGATTTTTTAATTTTGTAATATCTGGAACCCTTCTTTTGGTACCAGGTTTGCTGAAATTTTTATATTCTGGAATTATTTTTGAACCGTGAATTTTACCTAGTACATCAATTAATTCATTGATGCTAATTTCATGTGGATTACCTATGTTGAAAATTTCATTTTTTCCATCTTCGCTTTTTGTAATTGTCAAGATTGCCTTTACAATATCACTAACAAAACAAAAACATCGGGACTCGGTACCATCTCCTTGAACTGTAAATTTTTCATCTAAAACACATCGTTTTATGAATTCAGGCATTACATGTTCAAATCCCATCTGTGGTCCATATGCATTATGAATGCGTCCAATACTATAATCAATTCCAAGTGATCTGGCAAAATTTATTACAATAATCTCACCTAGCATTTTACTTGATGAGTAAGAAAATCTTGGATTTGTAGGATCTGGAATACTTAATTCCTCAGTTTCTGGGGTAGGAAAAACTTTTGGAAAACCATAAACTTCTGACGAGGATGAGAAAAAAAATCTTTTTACATTTGAATTATGTAACCAATTTACAAAATTCATGGTTCCATTAACATTAACTTTTAAAACTTTGTCTGGTATTTCATAGAAATATTTAGTACCATTTATTGCTGCTAAATGATACACAACATCAAAATCTTTTGGTAGTTTGTCCCAATCTTCTTTTTTTGTAATATCGCCTTTAATTAAAGAAATTTTTCCTTCAAATTTTTCTATATTTGTAAAATCCTGTCTAAATCCATTATCAAATATAACCACTTCCTCTCCTAAACCTAATAATTCATTTACAATGTTACTACCAAGGAACCCAGCTCCACCTGTAACCAAATTTCTTCTCAATTAAAATCCCCGTTGCATATCATGCAAATTGTAAATAATTTATCCAATATGAATCGATTCCAATTTTTCCTGTTATAAAATTTGTCTAGTAATTATTCTTAAATTATAATTGTGATTTGATGAAAACCTTACTAACTCCTTCTTCAATTGTATTAAAGTCTAATTCCAATTCTTGTTTTGCTTTTGAATTGTTTAAACATGCATTTTTCGGTCTTTTTGCTATATTTTTCAAGTTATCATAAACTGATACTCTTTCAACTAAATTCTCATCTAATTTGAAAACCTTTGCAATTACTTTTGCAAATTCAAATCTATTAGAACATGTTGAGTCAACTACGTGAAATATTCCATTCTGTTCAAGCTTAATCACTTTCAACATTGA
>CAZBHD010000069.1:0-9559 GCA_964491985.1 uncultured Candidatus Nitrosopelagicus sp.
TTTTATCATATAATTTAATTTCATCTAACATTAAATCAGCTTTAAAAAAAAATATTCCAGAATTCCAAAAGTAACTTTTATATTTTAAATATTTATTTGCAGTATTTAAAGATGTTTTTTCTTTAAATTCATTAACATAAAAAGTTTTACTTTTTTAATCAAATATTTTTCATTTTTTTATATAGCCATAGTTTTTATCTGGCTGAGTAGGTTTTATTCCAAAAATAACAATTTTATTTTTTTCACAAACATGAGAACAATTATTAATTACTTTTTGGAAATTATTTATTTTACTAATTTTATGATCTGATGATAAAACTAAAATTTTTGCATTTTCATCTATTTTTTTTAAAATTGACGAGGCAACAGATATTGCGGCAGCAGTATTTTTACCTATTGGCTCTAATATTATTAATTTTGGCTTGATACCTAATTCTCTAAGTTGTTCAGCAATTATAAATCTGTGTTCGTCATTACATATTAATATTGGAGGATGAAAAATTTTTTTATTATTTATTCTAATTAAAGTTTCTTGAATTAATGTATAATCAGAATTAATTTTTAAAAATTGCTTTGGAAATGATAAACGAGATTGAGGCCATAAACGTGTTCCGGAACCCCCAGATAGAATTACTGGATATATTTTATTAATTTTCACTATTTATGATTTATGGGCAAGCCTAAACTAAATCAATCAAAAAATATAGTTATTTCTACACAATGTTTTCCACCTGTTTTAGGCGGTATAGAGATTCTTATGCAAGGTTTAGCAAATAGTTTATATAAATATAAGTTTAATATGTTCATTTTTGCTGATGGCAAGAATTTAACTGAAGATGAAAAATATGATAACTTTTTAAAGTATGAAATAATTAGGTATCGTGGTTTAAAAATTATAAGAAAAAGAAGAAAAAGTATTGATATAGAAAAATTTATTAATTTTAAAAAAAACATAAATTTAGTTATTTGTGATACATGGAAAAGTGCAGAAAATTTAATTAAAAAAGATTCTTTAAAAAAAACAAAGATTTTTTGTCTTGCTCACGGAAATGATATTTTGGTAAATAAAAATCTTTTAAAAAAAAAAAGAATAAAAAATACTTTACAAAAAACTGATAAAATTATTGCAAATTCTAATTTTACAAAACAAAAGATCATTAATTTAGGAGTTAATTCTAGTAAAATAAAAGTTATCTACCCCGGCGTTGATACTTTTAAATACAAATATAGTAAAAAAAATTATTTTAAAAGTTATGAAAAGTTTAGTCCGATATTACTAACTATTTCAAGGTTAGATAAAAGAAAAAATCATAAAAGAATTATTTACGCTGTAAAGGAATTAATAAATGAGTTTAATAATATTATTTATTTAATTGCAGGAGATGGTCCTGAAAAAAATAAATTAATAAAGTTAATTAATAAATTAGATTTAAATAAAAATATAAAAATTTTAGGCAAAGTTAATGAACAAGATAAACATTTTTTATTCAAAATTTCTAATTTATATGTAATGCCTACAATTGAAGAAAAAAAAAGTTTATCTATTGAAGGTTTTGGTATTTCTTATATTGAAGCCGCAATGTATGGAATTCCATCAATCACTAGTGGAATAGGCGGAACAAAAGAGTCGGTTGTTAATAAAAAAACAGGAATTATTTGTGATCCAAATAACATTTCTTCAATAAAAAATTCTATAAAAGAAGTATTAAATAATAAAATTAAATATAAAAGAATGTCTAAAAATTCTAAAGATTTTTCAAAAAAATTTTTATGGAAAAATGTTATTAAAAATTATTTAAAATTAATAAAAAATTAAAGAAAATGCTTTATAAATCACGTTATTTAGATTTAACATTAATATTAGTAATATCTTATTCAATTTTTTATATTGCGCATAAATTTTATGGAGGAAAAATTCCTTTTTGGGATTTTCATATTACTTATTGTGCTTCTAAGACTTTTTTTTTAGAAAATTTTCCTTATGGGCTAAACGTTCATGGCGATTGTTTACATCCGAATATTACACTTACAGCTAATTATTCCCCTGGAACATTAGAAATATTAAAATATTTAGGTTCTTTAAATATAATATCGGCAAATATATTATGGGTTTTTTTCGAAATAATTTCATTTTTTATAATTTTTTACGTTATGAAAAAAATTTTTAAATTTAATTATAATTTAAGAAATTTACTTTTAATTATATTTTCTTTTGGTGGAACAATTTTTTTTAGTTTTATCTCAGGTAATCTTTCATTTATTTTATATGGCTTTATAGCTTTAGGAATTTATTTTTTATATTTAAAAAAATTTAATTATTTTTATTTAACAATTTTATTTGTTTCCTTATTTAAATTTTATTATTTAACTTTTTTATTATTACCCTTTTATATTTTAGGCTGGAAATCATTAAAAAATATTTTTTTATATTTTTTCTTTTTTATTTTAATTCAATATTTTTTTTATTTAAAAAATCCCGAATTAACAATTGCATTTTTAGATATAATTCAGGGAAATTTTCAAGAAGATTTACCTACAAGATTTCAGACTGGAACTGGCTTATATTCTATAATTGAAAAAATTCCTTGGATTTTATTAGGTATAAATAGCTTTGATAAAAGTTTTTTTGCAATAGAAATTAACTTATTACTTTGGCTATTTGCAAGCTTTACAATTTTTTTTGGAGTATTTCTATGTTTGAATAATAAAAAAATTAAAAGTAGCAGTAAGCATTTTTTATTTTGTATATCATTCGGAATATTAGTGGTAAATTTAATAATACCAAGACTAGTTGTTTACGATTTAATTTTAACTATTCCTATTTTATTTTATATTTTAAATCAAATTAATTTTAAGAATATATTTAAAAAAAAAATTTATGAGTACAAATTAAAATTTTGTTTTATTTTTTTGTCGTTAGTTATATTCGATCATCATTTCCCTTTTTTTGTAATAAGTTTTTTTTTAATGATTTTAATTTATTCTGAAATTAATAAAAAAAATTATTTTATTTATTAATTTTCTTTTTTGATATCTCTTGATAAAATTTTTTTAATAGTTTCTTTTATTTTTTTCTTTTTATAAATTATTTTATAAACAGCTTCACATACAGGCATTTCAATTTTCTTTTTTTTAGATAATTCAAAAATAGTTTTAGAATTTAATATACCTTCTGAAATAGTTTTTTTAAATTTTATAATTTTATTGATATCTTTTCCTTTTCCTATTAAAAGTCCGGTTGTAAAGTTTCTAGATAACTCATTATTGCAAGTAAGCATTAAATCTCCTAGCCCAGAAAGTCCATTAAAAGTTGAATCTTTTGCACCAAAGGATAATCCTATTTTTTTCATTTCAACCAACCCCCTTGTTATAAGAGCTGCTTTTGCACCAAAGCCTAATTTTTGACCTTCTATAATACCAGATGCAATTGCTAATATATTTTTAATTATTCCACCAAACTGAACTCCAATTACATCATTGCTATAATAACAACGAAAATTTATAGAATTTATTAATTTAGCTAATTTTTTTGCTTCTAATTCATTTTTTGAAGCAATAGTAACGGCTGTAGGTTTATTTTTTGCTACTTCAATAGCAAAACTAGGCCCTGATAAAATAGCCACTCTTGATTTTGGAAGTGTTTTTTTTATAAGGTCACTTATTAGAGATTTTGTATCGTGTTCTATTCCTTTTGAACAATTAATAAATATCATTTCTTTTTTATAGAATTTTTTAAATTTTAGGATTACTTTTTTTATAAATTGTGACGGAATACAAATAAAAATAAATTTACAATCTTTAAAATCTGCCAAATTATTTGTTGCAACTATATTTCTTGATAATTTAATTTTTGGTAAAAAAGTTTTATTAATTTTATATTTATTTATATTTTCTACTGTTTTATTTTCATATGACCATAAAAGTATATTCTCTTTTTTATTTAAACAATTAGCTAAAGCAGTTCCCCAAGCGCCAGAGCCTAAAATACCAATTTTATTATTACTAATCATAATTAAAAATTTAATTCTTTTTTATTTATATATCCTTTTCTTAATATATTTATTTTGTTTTCAGTTACATCAATAATTGTCGAAGCAAGGCCAAATTTTACTTTTCCACCATTAACAATAGTTATTTTTTTATTTTTAAAGCTATTAATTATATCATCCATATTTTTACAACTTTTTTTTCCAGAAATATTTGCACTTGTACAAAAAATGGGAAATTTACATTTATTTATTATTTTTTTTACCACGTCATGATTTGGAATTCTAATGCCAACCGAGTTATTTTTTGGAAGCCACTTATTAGATATTCTAGAGTTTGGTTTCCTTTTAAGAATTAATGTTAAAGGTCCTGGCCAAAATTTTTTTTTTAATTTTTCTGCAATTTTATTAAAAAAAGCATATTTTTTCGCCATTTTGTAATTTGAACAAAGTAAAATTAAAGAATTATTAATTGATCTTTTTTTTATTGAGAATAATTTTTTTATTGCTTTATTATTATATGGATTAGCTGCTATCCCATAAACAGTATCAGTAGGAATAAAAATAATTTCCCCGCTTGTTATTATTTTTGCTGCTTTCTTTATACCTTCTTTATCAGAATTTAATATTTCCATTAAAAGTTATTGCTATAAAGTTTGTATTTTTGAAATTTTTTTTTCCATATTTTAATTCTTTTCCATTACTTGTTTTTATTTTTCCACCAACGCCATTTATTATTGCATGCCCTGCTGCAGTATCCCATTCGTAAGTTGTACCGGATCTTGGATAAATATTAGCCTTGCCTTCAGCTAAGTAGCAAAATTTTAATGAACTTCCTAGAAAAATAGTTTTTTTTATATTATTTTTTTTTACAAATTTATAATTTTCATTTTTGTTAGAATGCGAGCGACTTACTATCATTATTTTATTATAATTTTTTTTTAATAAAATTTTTTTAAATTTTTTTTTATTAATTAATTCATAAGTATTTTTCAACGTTCCAACGTATGTTTTTTTTAAAAAGGGACTATAAATTACTCCTAAATAAGGTTTTTTATTTTTAATATAAGCAATATTTATAGTAAATTCTCCATTTTTTTTTATGAATTCTTTTGTTCCATCTAATGGATCAACAAGCCAAAAATTATTTATTTTTTTTTTATTAACATTATTACTTTCTTCAGAAAATATTATTGGTTTATTAAAAATTTTATTAAGACCTCTAATTATAATTTCTTCAGATTTTAAATCTGCCATTGTTACTGGAGATAGATCTTTTTTTTTATAAACTTTGATTTTTTTTGAATATATATCAAGGACTTTTTCTCCTGCTTCCCAAGCTATTTTACAAATTTTATAAATTTGATTTTTTGTTATTATCATAGATTCTTAATTGTCTTTAAGTATTTTTTTTGTTTTTTTCTTATTATTAATTTTTTTTTTCTTTTTTTAGTTAATTTATCAAAACAATAAGGACAAGAGATATCTTTAGTATATTTTTTTGATTTTATTTCTGTTGGAGATATAGGAGTTCTGCACGCACTACAAATTATATATTTTCCAGGTTTAAGCGCGTGTTTTAAAGTAACTCTTTTATCAAATACAAAACATTCTCCTTTCCAAAGGCTATTCTTTTTTTTTATATTTTTTAAATAATTTAAAATTCCACCCTCTAATTGATAGATGTCTTGAAAACCTTTCTTTCTTAAAAAATTTGCTGCTTTTTCACAACGAATGCCTCCAGTACAAAACATTGCGATTTTTTTATTTTTATTTAATTCTTTGAAATAGGATGGAAATTCTCTAAAATTTTTAATTTTAGCATCTTCAGCATATTTAAATGTCCCTAATCTAAATTCCATTGTTTTTCTTACATCTATTACTTTAATATTTTTTTTTTTAATAAGCTTATTCCAATCTTTAGGATCTACATATTTATTTTTAATTTTTTCTTTTGAGGTTAATTTTAATCCGATAGGAACAACTTCATTTTTAATTTTTATTTTTGGTCTATTAAAAGGTTGGTATTTTATTTTAGAAAAATTTTTACTATCAAATTTTCTAATATTTGTTTTTTTTTTAATATAGTTTATACATTCTTCTATATTTTCTTTTTTACCGGCAATAGTTCCATTTATTCCTTCAGGTGCAATTATAACAGTGCCATTTATAAGTTTCTCAGCTAAGTAATTTCTTATAGAATTTTGGAGTTTTTTAAGATTGCTAATTTTTTTAAATTTATAAAAACCAATTACATTTATCATGTTTTTTTTTTATATAAAGCCAAGCCTTTTTTAGTAGGAATAATTATTTCTCCTGGCCCATTATGCCATTTTCTTATTTTAATAATTTCTTCGTTTAAAGATTGATCAATAATATTTTTTTTGTATTTATTTAATAGCATTTCTTTTGAAATTCCTCTTAAATGTTCCGGCATTTCACATAGTTCATTAATAAGATTTTTTTTTGTTGTCATTTTTTTCTTTATTAATTTAAGGTATATTTTTAATATTAAATAATTTTAATTAATATAGTAAATTTATTGAAAACTTTTTACTCAATTTTTTTTATTTTTTTATTTTTGATAAACTTTGTTTCTGCGGAAAGTATCATTAATAATAAATCTGGCGGGCCTTTATTTCTATTTATAGTTGATAAAGACTGTAAAGCTGATCCAGTTATGTTAAAAAAACTTATGTTTAGCATGCCTACAGACCCTGGTTTTTATTACGGATTAAGTTGTAAAAAATTAGGTAAAGCTATTGAGTTAGAGCCAAATAAAAAAGTAGCTATTATTGAACATAAAGAATTTATAGTTATTGGAAAACTTAAAAGCCCTGTATCAAAAGTGTCTTTTTGTTATTTAAAAGATGATTCTGAAATTACAATTGAAGCTCTTGGAATAGGTGGTGTAGTTTGTAAATGTAAAAGCCCTAATAACTGTAACGATAAATTATTAGAACAAAATTAAACTTTGATTAATTTTTGTTCTAACAGTCTTTTTTTCTCAAAAATATATCTGTTTCTATTTCTATATTCTCTTTTATTATCCAAAAAAATATGTTTTATTTTTTTTGATTTTATATTTGTGTTTTTTGATAAATCTTTTCTTATAAAGAAAGCATTTACCCCATTTGTATCAACCCCGATTAAATTATACCCTTTTTTCTTACCTAGTTTCTCTAAAGCTTTTAAAGATGCACCATAGTATGATTTTTTATTTCTGTGGTCCCAAATAAATTTAGTTTTATACTGTACAGTCGCGGCTATTTTTGGTCCAAAAAAAGAATTATACTCAATAACTACTAATCTTGGTTTTATACAATTAATAGCTTTCCAAATCCAATAATCGTTACCATCAATATCGATAGATAACAAGTCTATATTTTTATTAGAATATTTTTTTATTATCTTATTAATATTTTTTTTTGTGATAAAGAAATTTAACAATTTTAAATTTCTTATTTTTTTTCCTAAAATATTTTTTAATTTTATTTTAGCCTCGTTATGTTGATTTTTATCACCTTCTATTTGTACTCCGCTCCAATTGAAATTTTTTATTAAATTAGTTGTATTACATTCTGTTCCGTTTTCTGTTCCTATTTCTATAAATCTTTTAGTTCTAATTCCAATATGTTTAAATATATATAAAATAATTCCATCTTCTTCATTTTGAGAAAAAATTTTTATACCAAACTTAGAAATATTAAAATTATTGTTTTTTTTTAATTTTATTGGTTTTGATATATTTAATACTTCAGGAAACAACATGTTTAAAAAAAATTTTACAATGGAATTTATAAACTTATTGTTATATCTTTTAAATTTAAAATGTTTATTAAATACAATGTTTTTTAAGATTAATTTCATATAATTTTTTTAATAGCTTTATTTTCTATTTAATTTATTATTTTTTATATTTTATTTTTATTAATTTTTTTTAAAAGGATTTCTTATGTTAAATGGTAGACATTTTCTTCATGTTCCTGGACCAACCAATATTCCAGAAAGAATAATTAGATCCATGGCAAGTACTATGGAAGATCAAAGAGGTGCAAATTTTCCTAAATTTACTAAACCTTTGTATGAAGATATGAAAAAGATTTTTAAAACCAAAGATGGCACAGTTATAATGTGGCCTTCAAGTGGTACAGGGTCTTGGGAAGCAAGTTTATTAAACACACTATCCCCAGGAGATAAAGTTCTTACGTCAAGATTTGGACAATTTAGTATGCTTTGGATGGATATGTGTAAAAGATTAGGCTTAGATGTTATAGATATTGAAGTTGAATGGGGCGAAGGAGTTCCATTGGATAAATATGCTGAACATTTAAAAAATGATAAAAATAAAGAAATAAAAGCAGTATTAGCTTGTCATAATGAGACTGCAACAGGGGTTACTAGTGATATTGAAGGAGTTAGAAAGGTTTTAGATGATGCAAAACACCCTGCGTTATTATTTGTTGATGGCGTAAGTTCAATTGCAAGTATAAACTTTGAATTTGATAAATGGGGAGTAGATTGTGCCGTTACTGGTTCACAAAAAGGGTTAATGCTACCTGCAGGATTAGGTATTTTATGTGTAAGCAAAAAAGCTATGAAGGCAACAGAATCTTCGAAATTTAACAAATGCTATTTTGCATTTGAAGATATGTTAAAAACTAATGCAGATGGGTGGTTTCCATATACGCCTGCTCTTGGCATAATGTACGGTTTAAGAGAAGCTTTGAATATGATTGATGAAGAAGGTTTAGATAATGTTTTTAAAAGACACCACAGACTTGCTGAGGGAGTTAGGCAGGCAGTAAAAGGTTGGGGTTTAAAAATTTGCGCTAAAGAAAAAAAGTGGGAGTCAGATACTGTAACTGCCATATATGTTCCAGAAGAGTTTGATTCTGCTAATGTTATAAAAACTGCTTATTTAAAATATAATTTAGCATTAGGTGCAGGATTATCTAATGTTGCAGGAAAAGTTTTTAGGATTGGGCATTTAGGTGATTTAAATGAATTAATGTGCTTAGGAGCAATTTCAGGCGCTGAGATGGCAATGCGTGATGTTGGTATTGATATTAAACCGGGAAGCGGAATAGCTGCAGCTGAAGAGTATTATAGAGAGACTGCTCCAGCCTTACCTAATGATTAAATTTTAATATCGTTATAAATGAAACAAAAAATAGTCTGTTTAGATAGAGCAACAATTGAAAAAAATATTGTAGTTCGCAAACCTAATTTTGATCACGATTGGAATGAGTTTGATTATACTGATCATAATGATGGCAATCTTATATTAGAAAGACTTAAAGGCGCAACAATTGCCATTATAAATAAAGTTCCTATGAGAGAAGAAAATTTAAAGAAATTACCTGATTTAAAAATGATTGCAGTAGCAGCAACAGGTACAGATGTTGTAGATAAGGAATATTGCAGAGATAACAATATTGTTGTTTCCAACATTAGAGGTTATGCCATTACAACTGTTCCTGAACATACTTTTGCGCTAATTTTAGCTTTAAGAAGAGGAATTGTAGGTTATAAAGAAGATGTGATTAAAGGCGAATGGAAAAAAGCAAATC
>CAZBHD010000070.1:0-4133 GCA_964491985.1 uncultured Candidatus Nitrosopelagicus sp.
ACATGAACTTTTGCATTTTTGAATGGCACTAATTTTCCGTTCATCCAAATCTTTCCAACTTCTTTCATAGAATGCAGGAATCAAATCATAATTTAAATAATTATTAATTTGCTTGAAAAAATTATTCTAATTTACGCGTGACTAATCATAGAATCTATAGATCATATTAAATAACCAATTCAACTTAGGAGTATTAAGCGTGTTTTGGGTAACGCCGGACTAATTCTAGACGATGGTCCAAGAACAAACCCAGAATTGGCACTACTGGTCTCAAGACCTTTAGCGCCAAAACGTTTTCTATACAAATTTAATTTTGGATCTTTCTGAGTGAATTGCTTGTATTGCTTTTGCAACATTGTCATCAGAATCTTCTATTACAATTATTATTCGTGATGTTTCTTCTTGTGCATCCATATTCAGTATGTTTAAACCAGCATCACCGATTTTGGAGCTTGCTTTTGATGCAATTTGCTGCACTCTCCACATCTCATCTCCGATAAGTGTGATTACACCTCTTTGATATGCAATTGTTGCTAGTGAATCAAAACTAAGTACATACTTTTCATTTCTTTTGACATAATCACCATCTAAGAACAATATTCTCGAAAATTCCAAACCATCTTTTGTAAATGGGGATAATATGATAAATTCACTATATCGCTTTTCACTTTCCAACGATTCCAGTAAATCTACTGCAGATGTACTTTCTATTCTTAATATTGCACAATTTTTTTTACCAGTGACAATCTTCAATGGATGTCCATTCTGATTAGCTGGCTTTCTTTGAATTTTTGTTATTTTTTCAGGTGACTTCATGTTTGTAATAGTTACAGCCATATCTACTCCATTTTCTAAAATTTCTTTTATTGCTATAGGATCGATTATCTTCATTCCAAACATTCCTGCTAGTCTAGCTTCATTGTAAGATAGCTCCATTACATCATCAAGTTCATTCTCAACAACCTTTGGATCTGCAGAAACTACCGAACTATCTTTTTCCAGATCAATCATAGTTTCATATTTTTTGTGGAACAAGATTCCAATATCAGCAGCAGTTCTATCAGAACCACCTCTTTCATACGTAGTTATTATTCCATCTTCTGTTTTTCCAATGAAACCGCCAATTGAGATCACTTCATATTGTTTGATTTTGTTATTTAGTGCTTCAATACGTTGATTTGACTGATCAAATAGGAAGTTTGTTGATTCTATATTATCATCTGTAATTATAGGCCAATCATCCAGTGCAATTGAGTCAGCCTGTATATCATTACTTCTTAGGATGTAGTTTAGAACATGTGACATTAGAACTTCACCCGAATATGCAAGAGCTTTTGCACGTACCTCGTCTTCAAATTTACCCTCGCTATTTGCATATGTTAATGATTCTGAAGCCAAACCTAACATTTCATCAATTACTTTCTTGCACTCTACCTTATTCTCATCATTAACCATTTGAAGAATATTTGAGTAGGATTGTTCAATTGGCTCCATTGTAACATTGTTACCACTCGCAGCATTTTCCCCCAGATCTAGCATAACATCTGTAAGTGACCTCTTTTTACCATCGATCTTGGTTAAAGGCGCAGAGCACACAATTATGAGCTTGGAATCCGACTTGAGACTTTTTACCCTATCCAGTATTGTAGGTATCCCTTCACCATCCACACCTATTGCACTCCCACCGAATTTAGCAACAATTAGTTTATCCATATCCAAAATTGAACATGTTTGGATGATTTAATTCTATTTTTTGTCCTTATCAAAGATTTAAATTCATTTTAACGAGAATTTTTCAGAGGGCTCGTAGTCTAGCTCGGTTATGACGTCGCCCTTACACGGCGAAGATCCGGTGTTCAAATCACCGCGGGCCCATTTTAAAATATATTTGCCTGACAAAATGATTAATCATTAATGACTGAACTATCTATGAATGAGAAAATGATACTTGTACAATATGCAATTGAAAAATATGAAAAAGAAGAAGAACTTTTTCAAAAACTTTCAACCACTCTACCAGAAAAAGACATTCAGCGTAGCTTAGACACACTAATAGGAACACAACGTGTCAGGCGCATAGGACCAGAAATAATTCAAAATAATAAAAGCCATACGGAATTACCCGAGTTACCTGAAAATTTAAAGCCGATTTTAGAAAATATTTAGTTTAGAATCCTCTCAAACCCTGTGGACGCACAACTTCTGGATGTTTCTTCATCCATGCAATCTTTTCAAGCATCTCTATCTTGTTTTGTGGAAAAGTACCACCAATGTTGTATGCATTTGAGCCATGATTTGCACGAAACACTATTTCACGTGAAACATCAATCTCTGATATGAGTAATTCAAGCTCATCGATTGCCTGAGAGTCTGTCAATCTTTCAAACTCTCCTTCAAACTTGGTAAGAAATTCTTCTTTAATTCCGTTTTCAAGATATAGTGTTAATGCTCCTACATAATCTGGTTGTACTGCATTGATTACCTTTGCAGTGTCAATAGCATTCTCTTTTGTGTATTTACTTCCCCCAAGTCCAAGAATGACCATACATGAAAGTGTGAATCCTGCATCTTTTGCCTTATTACATGACTTGATCATTGTCTTTTGAGTAGCACCTTTTGTTACTTTTTTTAGTATTATGTCATTACCAGTTTCTATTCCAAGATATAGTCTATTAAGCCCAGCTTTATTCATCATTTCTAATTCTTCTGCCGTTTTTTTGAGCAGATTCATTGGCATGGCATAACACGATACACGTTCAAGTTTTGGAAATTTCTGATAGACGTATTCTACTATTTGTATCATATATTCAGTTGACAAGTTGAGTGCATCACCATCTGCAAGAAAGATTCTAGTTGTTTCTGGCATAGTCTTTGCCATGAGATCAATTTCACTTTTTACTTCTTCCCACGATCGCTCTGAATAATCCTTACTTCTATACATATCACAAAATGAACATTCGTTAAACGAACAACCAAGAGTCACCTGAAAGATAAGAGACTTTGCCTCAGATGGCGGTCTGTATAATGGAGCATCGTAATTTAACATCATTATGTATTAATGTCTAAATTAAGATATAATCTTAATGAAGCTTATCAATAGAGGCGCAGAAGCGGACGTCTATTCAACCATACTGGATAACAAGAAAGCCATTCTAAAGATTAGAAAGAGGAAATCATATCGTAATTCACTACTTGATCACAAAATTAGGAAACAACGAACTATTAGAGAGTCACAAATTATATCTCAGGTAAAGTCATTTGGCATCTCTACCCCATTGATCTATTTTATGGACACAAATGAGTGCTCAATTCTGATGCAGCATATTGAGGGTAAGATAGTGCGTGATATGGAAGATAATAGAATTGTACAGATTTGTAATGAAATAGGTAAAGTTGTTGGTATTATGCATAAAAACGGTATAATGCATGGAGACCTTACTACATCAAATTTTATTGTAGATAAGAACAAATTATTTTTGATTGATTTTGGTCTTGCAAGCAGGACTGAAAAACCAGATGATCATGCAGTAGATTTACGTTTATTCAAAGAGATTCTAAATAGTGCACATGCAGAAGTTATGGAAAAATCTTGGAAAAACTTTCAGAAGGGATATTCCAAAGCAGTAGGCCCAAAATATAGTAAGAAGATACTAAATCTTGTTGCAGTCATAGAGAGTCGTGGAAGGTATGCAACAGTCGTCTGAATTATTCTTTGCATCCTCAAATGAAAATAAATTTCAAGAGGCAGAAAGGATTCTTTCAAATTTAGGAGTGCAAATTAACTTCTACAAAACAATATTAGAAGAAATACAATCAAATGACCTGAATGACATTGCAGAGAAAAAAGCAATTAACGCTTACGATCTTATTCAGAAACCTGTAATTATAGAAGACGATGGGCTCTTCATTAATTCACTTAATGGTTTTCCAGGTCCATATTCATCCTATGCTTATGATACAATTGGAAATAAAGGAATTATGAGTTTGCTAGAGAATTCTCAAACTCGAGACGCAAACTTTGTATCAATTATTGCTTATTGTGATAATGACTATGATGTGAAATTATTTGAGTCTAGTATTCCCGGAAAGATTTCATCTGTTATAGAAAAAGGAGGTTGGGGGTATGATCCAAT
>CAZBHD010000071.1:0-8880 GCA_964491985.1 uncultured Candidatus Nitrosopelagicus sp.
AAATTTTCTGATATATTAAATCAAGAAATACAAGATAAACTAAAACAGCAAGATGCAATATTAATTCCTCATGGAACATTAATAGCTCAAATGAGTTCTGAAGAGATTGAATCAATTACTGTGCCAATTTTTGGTAACAAATGGATTCTCAGATGGGAATCAGATAGAGAAATGAAAGAAAAACTCATGAGAGAGGCTACACTTCCAATGCCAAAACCAGTAACAGACCCAAAAGATATTGAAAAATTAGTGATTGTGAAAAGGCAGGGAGCTGCCGGCGGCAAGGGATATTTCATGGCAGCGAATGAAGAAGACTATAATACAAAAAGAAATCAGTTAATTTCTGAAGGTGTAATTTCTAAAGATGAAGTCTTATACATTCAAGAATATGCGGCAGGTGTTTTAGCATATTTACAATTCTTTTACTCACCATTAACCAATGAATTAGAATTCTTTGGAGTTGATCAAAGACACGAATCAGATATTGAAGGTCTTGGCAGAATTCCATCAGAACAGCAATTAAAATCAAACAAGATTCCATCCTTTAACGTAATTGGAAATAGTCCACTAGTTTTGAGAGAATCATTATTAGACGAAGTGTATACATTGGGTGAAAATTTTGTTGAGGCTGCATAATGAGTTGTTTCCCCAGGTTTGAATGGTCCATTTTGTATCGAAGGAGTCTATGATGAAAATGCTAAATTTACATCATTTGAATTTTCAGCAAGAATTGTCGCAGGAACTAATATCTACATGAATGGCTCACCATACTATTCATTATTATTCAATGAGAATATGAGTATGGGAAAAAGAATTGCGCGTGAAATTAAGATAGCTGAATCAAAAAACATGCTGAAAGAAATAACTACGTGAGTTACTGCAATACTCTTGGAATCTTTTTGAGCAGATAAGATAAGGAGATTCTACCAGGTCCTGCAACTATTACCACTAGACATGCTGCAAGCAATATCAAATCTAATTCATAACCATGTTCACCAGTAAGACTTGATGCACCCTTTACAAGAAATATTGCACCTAACATTACTATCGAAATTAATGAGGCAGAAATTCTAGTTAATACTCCTATAATCAATAATATTCCCGGAATAAATTCTGCAAGTGCAATTGGAATTTGCATCTCAGTTGGAATTCCCATACTTGATATCCAACCACCGAACCCAGGATTACCAAATTTAGTAAATCCATGAACAATGAAGATTACACCTATTGCAGTACGCATTCCCATTTGTGCAGCATCATGTAATCCATGTGTTGAGAGATTTGAAGCCATATTCAATGGTAAATTAATTGAATTAATAAAACAATAGTATTTAGATTAAATTAATCTCCATTCTAATGTGTGGAAGACCAACACGCTCAAACACTTTTCCAACCTTCGTGAAGCCACACTTTTTGTAAAAATCACTAACAATGTAAATTGAATCAAGGAATACCCTAGATTCTTTTTTCTCAACGCAAAGTTTCTTTACCTCACCAATTGCTTTTAATCCAAATGACAAATTCCGGAATTCAGGTAAAATAGCCATTCTTTCGAGTTTTATGGCATTATTCTCTTTTCTTAATCTTAGAACACCAACAGTGATTTGATCATTTTTTATCAAAAATTGATCGCATGTATTATCATACTCATCAACCAAACACGACTCTGGAATATTTAATTCGTCATTAAAAACAACTTTACGAATTTCTTTAATCTGTTTAATATCATTATTTGATTTTTTGAGTAATCTAATAGTCATAAATCTGGTATAATCATTAACAATTAATCTTCATCTTTTTCATAGTTTTCATTGGGAAATAGGTGTAAAATTGCATCATTATTTTCCAGTTTTATCTCAGCACGACCTATTCTGCTTTTATAAAATTTGGTTTTTTTTCCATCCATAAATGTGAATTTTTCAACCTGCACTAAAGTCAAGTTTTCTAATTGATTTAGAGTCTTGTAAACTGCGGACAGTGAAATATTCAACTGTTTTGCAATCTCATTTGCATCTTTCGAAACATCAATTATTGAATATAGGACTGAACGGTGACATGCATTTACCAGTGATTCCATTATTTTTTGAGTTATATCATATTGGCTTAATTGTAAAATATTTGGTTTTGGCAGTGCTTCTCTTACTATACTTTTTTTCATAATTATCAAGTATTTGGTGTTAATATGAGAACTGGATCTGGTTTTTTTATGTTAATCTCTGCATTTTTAATCCTACTCTTGTAAACTTTGAACCTTCTGCCTTTTTCAGAAATTTGCCAACTGTCAATTTTTATCAATGTTAACTCTTCAAGGTCTGAAATTTTTTTATAGACTGAGCTTAATGGAATTTTGTGTTTTTCAGAAAGTTGCGATGCAGTTTTACCTTTATGAATTATTGAGAACAATATAGCCCTTGATTCAGCATCAGCTAACATCTCAATTACTTTTTGTGTTACATCATATTTTTTTAGTTGTGGTAATGTCAAGCGTTTAGCCATAAAAATTCCTTGTTATTCTTTTATTAAATCATTTGTTACCATTCTAAATTCTTGGAATATAGAATATAAATGATTTAGTCGTTAGGAAGATCTGGGTTAGTTTTTTGCCAAAAAGCTCCAAGGATTAAGGCAAGTGTAAACCAAAACACACTACTTGTTAAAAATGCTACTGCTCTAAACCCATTTACCAATTCCATCGGTGCGGTTATTTTATCTGGGTTTTCAGGCATTACTAAGAATATTACACTGATAAACACACCATACCCAATAAACGCTAAAATTTTCTTTCTTTCTTTTAATCGCTTGAATATTTTATAAAATCCTACCGCAGTTAATCCAGAAATAGCTATGAACGATAAGTATAGTACTCCTCGTAAAATTACAGTTTCTCCATCACCAACTGTAGGTGGGTTCGCCGGATATTTCAAAAATGGTATGACAAATAATGTGAACCACATTAGTCCTGCCAAGATCAGTGTTTTTCCAAAGTTGTTTCTGCTTGGTAACGAATTTTTAGATAAAGCATAAACTATTCCAAATAATGCACCTATTGATGTTCCAAGTATAGCACCCGCGAGAACTTGACCTCCCTTCTGCCACGAGCGATATTCATAATATTCTACCCAAAACATCGGAGTGTTCTCTTCTTCTCCGGTTACGAACATATTTTGATTTTCTATATTTATTGCATCGTCAAGATATGGTTCTACTATTGCAAGATTTAGTGCACCATAAATTGTTCCGGCGAAACAACCCGAAAGTAAAACAATTACAATGAAGAGACCAGTCTTCATTTTCTATCAAACCCTATTAAATTAATGACATGGAAATCCAGCAGCATGTCTTAAATCATGAGTGAGTTCATGTATGAACATTTCGTCAAATGCAGATTCTCCCATGATTGGACTTAAAATATGTCCTTGATCAAATCCTACCACAAATAATCCTACCCCAAAGACAATTGCTAGAATCGCAATACCTAATTTGGGAATTGATGATTTTGTGATTTGTTTTTGATCTAGTGGCAATGTAATTTTGCTTTCTATAATATATTTAAGTCATTATGAAAAAAATTTGCGATCATATTGTGTGGTTTAATAGTAGATTATAATGCATTGTAATATTTGAAAGGAATATACTTTATTTCGATACCAATTATAGTTGGAATAATTCTTGGAATATACATTACAACTAATTTAACATCAGATTCTATGAGTGATCAATCACTAATTACTAATTCACAATTAATCAAAAACGGTTCACCACAAATTGGACTTGATAATGCCCCAATTACCATAGTTGAATTTGGAGACTATCAATGTACATTTTGTTATAAATTTCATCAAGATACACTGAATGACATTAAAATAGAGTATATTGATGCTGGCAAGGCTAATTACGTATATAGAGACTTTCCACTAAATGGACCAAGTTCAATTTTAGCATCGGAGGCATCGTATTGTGCTGATGACCAGGGTAAATATTGGGAATATCATAATACAATTTTCAAAAATTGGGCTGGTGAAAATACTGGGTGGATTAATATGAATTCGTTGTTAGGATTTGCCGCTCAACTGGATTTGGATATTATTGAATTTAGTAATTGTATGGACAGACACATGCATTATCAAAAGGTAATTAATAATGAGAGTTATGCTAAACAAATTGGTATAAGTGCAACACCGACATTTTTAATTTTTGATGATACACAACTAATCAGGATTGTCGGTGCACAGCCATTAGAAAAGTTTCAAAATGCCTTGAACCAGATAGGGTGAGATCATTTTATTAATTTTCTAAAGGCTGATTTTTTTTGTAATGTTTGAAAGCGTTTATCATTTCTTGCTTTTATTTTAAATTTTTTTGATATTTGTGTTGAAAGACTTAATGCTTCTAAACATCTTTCCGTTTTATCAAGTAATGCAAGATTTGAAGCCTTATCATACAGGACATCACCATTATTTGGGTATAAGCTTAGAATTTCATCACATATTTCTAATGACTCATTATACCTTTCAAGCATTTGTAAAATTCTAAGTTTGTGATACATGACAATTAAATCATGTGGGGTTTTAATTAAAATACTATTACAAATATTTAACGCTGAATCTAACGAGTTCATTTTTCTTAAAGTCGAAATTTTATTAATTAGTAGTGTCATTTCATCCGATTTAATTTTTAAACCTATATCATAACAATTAATTGCATTTTCAAAGTCCTTAATTTTACTCAATGCGTATCCCTTATTGTTAATTGCGTTAAGATTGTTTGGTTCCATCTCTATAATTTTCTCATAAATTGATATTGCATCTTTAAAATATTTTTTTAAAAATAGCATATTTGCTGATTTTAGCATCTCTTGTGTATCTGACATTATTTAGGAATCAATATCAACATCCAATTTAAGATATTACCTTAATTACTTGTTTTATGCTATTTTTTTATGAAAATATATACAAAAACTGGTGATGATGGCAAAACATCATTATTTGATAATAGTAGAGTTTGGAAATCACACCAACGAATAATGTCTTATGGCGCTGTTGATGAACTAAATTCGGCATTAGGAATTGCAATATCTCTAGATTTAGATATCGAAGTCAAAAACATACTAGTTCAAATTCAAAACGATCTTTTTGTTGTTGGATCTGATCTAGCTAATCCTGACATGTCAAAAACAGATATCAGAGTATCAGAAACAATGATAGAATTTTTAGAAGAAAAAATAGACACCGCAGAATCTGAATTGCCTGATTTAACTAGTTTCATACTTCCAGGCGGAACACTATTTGCATCAATTTTACATCTATCTAGAACAATTGCTAGGCGTGCGGAGACACATGTTGTAGCACTGTCTCAAGATGAAGAAATTTCTAAAAATACACTGGTTTATCTAAATAGATTATCTGACTTACTTTTTGTTCTAGCAAGATCCGTTAACAAAAGAAAAAACATATCAGACATTATTTGGAAGTCATAAAAACGGTTTTATTCGATTCAATTTGAATTTCACTATGCCGAGGTAGCTCAGCCTGGGAGAGCACCGCGCTGAAGACGCGGCTGTCGCGCGTTCAAATCTCGCCCTCGGCATTTTTTTATTATGAGATTTTTTAATGATAATCTTTTAATAGATCATTGTCTAGGTTTTTTCGATTATATTGACTGTGAAAAAGAAAACTGGTACAAAAAATAAAACAACTAAAACTAAATCAAAAAAATCAAAAAAAGTATCCAAATCAAGAAAAAAATCAAATACTGACACTCAAACGTATTCTGGAATTGTTATTGTTGATGATGATTTGACAGTAGATAAAGAAGCAGTTTTGGAAGAGAGAAAAGCATTTTTAGAGGAAGCTAGGTCACAAGAGGCTTCATCAGATTAGAAATACTTTATTGTTATTATACCTAGTATGTGTTATGAAATCTCTATGTATGATAAATGTCAAAGCAGGAACAGTTGATAAAGTTCTTCAAATTTTGAAAAAAAAGCGAAGTGTTTCAAAAGACATCATGATTGTAACTGGCCGTGCAGATATTTGTGTAATACTTAATGGGAAAATCAACGAAATTCAAAAAATTGTCAATGACTTGAAAAAAATAGATGAAATTGTTTCTACTGAGACACTTATAGAAGTGGAGGTTGATTTGGGTTGGTAAGAGCAATTATTCTTGTTAAATCACCAAAAAAATTGATTGCAGCACGATTACGACAAATAGACTGTGTTTCCGATTCATTTCCTGTTAGTGGTCAGTTTGACGCAGTAGTTGTAATTACAATTAAAGAATTAACTGAAATTAAAGATATTACAACTCAAATACAGAAAATCTCTGGTGTAGAGAGAACTGAGACCATGATAGAGGTAAATAATTAAGCTTTTTAACTTCTGATTTGGAACATATGATATGAACATTAAACGTGTAAGTAATGTTATTTTGGCGGTACAAGATATGGAGAAGTCATTACACTTTTATCATGAAATACTAGGAATGCCAGTTAAAAATAAAAGAGATAATTGGATTGACTTAGGACAGAGTGGCGGATCACTATTGAGTCTTCATCCAGCTACAGATAACGAACCTCACTCTGGAACATCTATCCATAATGGAGTATTAGTCGGTCTTATTGTAGGAGATATAAAATCTGCATTAGAAGAATTAAAATCAAAAGACGTAAAGATTTATCGTGAGATCCAGAAAAAGGATGCAGGAAAAAATGCTATTGTTGTAGATCCAGATAATTATATGATATCACTATTCGAACCTAATTTTTCAGATCAAAAGGATCAGCAAACAGCTGGATATGTTGGCTTTACGCCTGCATGATAATTTTTGAAATTTTTTTAATTAATACTTCAGATGGAATAATATCTTTTGGAAATGTAATATAGTATGTGATTGTTTTATTTGATAAAACAAGTGAGTTTACTTTTTGGTGGTTCAACAAAATATAATTTAATTCTCCAATTGTTGTAATTGATTTACTCCGAAGTTTCATAAAACTGGAAATAGCAAAAAATTCATCACGTACTTGTTGTCTGGAAAACATTGGTTTTATTCCTGATTTCAAAGTTCCTGACAGTGTTCTACCATATTCGTTAATTACACCAACATACCTAATTGATTTTGAAAGAGAAATGATTCTTTTACAGTTATTTTTTAGTGTTTCAACTGATTTTTCCCATTCCTGAATGGATCTTTTTCCCATATATGAGATGTGAATGTTGAATTAATATATTTTAGAAATAGTACTAATGTGTAAAATATGGATATTTTGAAAAATTTAGAAAAAATTTTGGGATCTGACGTGCAAAATTACCTTGAAAGCTCTGAAAGATTATTCTTGATGAATATTTTAGTAAAATTAAAAAATAAAACTGATGAATTATCTGACAATGATCAAATTTTACTGAATAAAATCATTAAAAAATACAATAAATTTCTAAACTAAGAAGTTGTTTCTTTTTTAGATGTTTTTCCATCTAATCGCTTTTTTAGATCAAGATTCTCTTTAGTGAGTTTATCGTTTTCTTCTTTTAGTGACGAAAGTGATTTTTCACGATTAAACAGTGGATGCCCTGGTGGAAATATCGACTCGTTCATATTCAAAATATTATTAGCATGTTCTCTAAACATTTGATTAAAATCCTGAAGTTTTGGTAACATTGCAGCACTTTCTTTGAGGAAATTCTCCTTTAATTTGTTAGACTTGATTAATCCTTTAGGGGGGTTACTAGCAGGTGGATATCTGTTAAAACCAGATAATTCACTATCGTCCATATTTTTACTAAAAATTGACTATATTTGAGGATTAGGATCCTACTTTACACTTGAGTTTGTTAGCTGGTATCAATTTTTTATCAAAATATTCTGATCGCAGATCCTTATACTGAGTATGAAATTTTGTTAAGAAATGTTTAGGCAGGAAAAGAAAACATGTTTGAAGTGTCAAAAAGTAATACATGAAAATGAATTACATAAAATTATCATGTATGTTATTGAAGAGCAATTTACAAAACATCATTATGAACATGTAGAGTGTCCTGATAAATTTACTGTTTAACCATCTAATGAATAAACAGTGTATGGGTTTCCAGTTCTTTTATCATTATACTTCCATTCACCTTTACTCCAACTTTCTTTCTTGAATTTTTGTTGTAATGAAGGATGAATTTTTTCATATACATCATGACCTATTAGAATCTGTTGTGGTTTTGCCATACTTTGAATTTTAGCTGCAATATTCATTGTAGGTCCTAGAATGTCAACATGAGATTTTTCTTTATCAGACCCATATCGTACAATCATATTATCACCATAGTCCAATCCAATATGGAGTAATAAATCAGGGTAATCATAATTATTTAAAATTGGGTTTACACCCTGATCCATAATTTGGATCATTCTCTGGGCACAACTTACAGCATTATCAGCAGCTATCAATACACTAGTATGCATAAAGTATCCAATAACTGCATCACCAACAAATTTTAGCACAAATCCATTATGCTGTTTAATTGCCAATGCCATTTCTTGTGCAAATGAGCTGATGATGATGGCCACTTTTTCCTCAGGAAGTGTTAGTGATATATTAGTAGAGCCAACTAAATCAACGAATAATACCACCATGTGAATTTTTTCATTAACATGTTGGCGTAGAAATGCATCAGATCTATCTACTGTTGCGTCATACTCAATACCATGTTTAAGTGACTTCCAAATTCTTTTTTGAGTCTCTTGAATCACTGTTTCAGAGTCAATTGTTTTTTCTGCTTGTTTACCTAACATCATATCAATCATATTAGATGCTGAAGTTTCATCTGGTGATTTTTCTGAGTTATCTACATCTGTAGATTTTTCATTTAATTCATCAGATGTGGTATCAAT
>CAZBHD010000072.1:0-7113 GCA_964491985.1 uncultured Candidatus Nitrosopelagicus sp.
GAATTGTTTGATTTACGAAAAAAATTAGAGGATCAAGTAGAAGAGCAAATGAAAAAAAATGCACCTAATATTACTGCAGTATTAGGTACTACTGTTGGTGCAAGAATTCTGGCAAAAGCTGGTAGTCTAAATAAATTAGCAACAATGCCTGCAAGTACAATTCAGGTTTTAGGAGCTGAGAAAGCACTATTCCGTGCATTAAAGACTGGTTCAAATCCTCCAAAACATGGTCTGCTTTTCCAGCACGCAGTTGTTCATGCAGCACCAAGATGGCAAAGAGGTAAGATTGCAAGAGCTATTGCTGCAAAAGCTGCTATAGCTTCTAGAGTTGATGTACATGGAGATGGTCTAAATGACACATTACTTGAAAAACTAAACATTAGAGTAAAAGAGATTGAAGAAAAATATACCGAGCCAGTGAATAGACCAAGACCAGAAAACAAGCCTAAATTCCAACGAAATTTTGATAGAAATGATAGATCATACCAAAAGAAGAAATCTGGTAGATTCAGAAATAGAAAACGTAAGCAATTTGGACGACGATAAAAATATTTTTTGGTTTAATGTTGACGGTGAAGAAAAGATTGCCACCGAAAACTTAGTGCCGGGAAAACAAGTTTACAAGGAAAAATTATTATTAAAAAAGGGAATTGAGTACAGATTATGGGATCCTTTTAGAAGTAAGTTGGCTGCGTCTGTCATGAATGGTTTAACAAATTTTCCATTTAATGAAAAATCAAACATATTGTATCTTGGCGTTTCAACTGGTACAACTATTAGTCACGTATCAGATATAATTGGACCAAATGGAATTGTTTTTGGGGTAGAACATTCCAGTAGAGTTGCTAGAGATTTTTTAGATAGAGTGGCAACACATAGAAAAAATATAATACCGATTATTCAAGATGCACGTAATCCAACAGAATATTTTTCAGTTTATAATAAAGTGGATGTTGTTTATGTAGATATTGCACAACCTGATCAAACAAATATTGCAATAGAAAATTGTAAAATGTACCTTAAATCTAATGGATATTTATTTTTGGTGATCAAAACAAGGAGTATAGATGTGACGAAAGATCCAAAGCATGTAATTAATTCAGAAGTTAAAAAGCTTGAATCAAATTTTTACGTTGAACAAATAATTGATCTTAGACCATACGATAAAGATCATGCAATGGTGATTGCAAAGTCATTATCTTAGTTTTTTTTTAGAAATAATTTTTTGCACTGGTTTCCAACTCATACGAATAAATGACTCTGATTTTTTCTTTGAAAGTATTTTTTTCACAGCTAGTACAGTTTTTTTATCAGAAGGATATCCACTTCCAAGATTAAAATTTTTGTCAAGTCTATGAATTGATCTATCACGACTAACCTTTGCAATAATTGATGCCGCAGCAACTGTTACAAATCTACTATCTGCATGATGATATGACTTGATTTTTGCATTCGATGATAGTGATGATATTTCTCTCCCAAATCTTTTGTAATCAACATCGCAGGAATCAACATAGGAGACATTTGATTTCAGTTTTCGGACAATTTTAGCCATATTTTTTGCCTCCAAATGGTTTAGATTATGTTTAGAAACGCTACGATCTATTGTTTTGGGTGTAATTCTAACTACATAATAATCATCTACAATTTTCAGTATTTTCTTATATAGAATTTCACGCATCTCCGGCGTGAGTTTTTTAGAGTCACGTACACCAATCGACTTTAACTTTTTCAGATTCTGTTTTTTTATTGAGATCCCAGCAATTACTAGAGGTCCAATCATGGAACCACGTCCTGCATCATCAATTCCACATATCTTCATAAAAAAATCCTATAATTTACACTAAATAATATAGGTGAAAGATTTGTCATAGCTAATTACATAAAATGAATTCAAACATTATTGAAATACTAGAAGGAACAACCAAGATTCGCGTTCCAAATGATTCTATTAGTGAAAAAGTTCCACCGAAGGAACCAGCATTTTTTAATCCTAAAGCAAGTTTGAATCGAGATTTTTCAATTATAGCATATTCATCATTTTGGAAAAACTTTCAGTTTCCAAAAGTTTTTCTCGATGGCTTATCAGGTATAGGTGCAAGATCTTTACGAGTAGCAAATGAAATTGATGATGTTGATGAAGTCGTTGCAAATGATATTAACCCAAAAGCTTTAGAGCTTGCAAAAGAATCTTCAGAAATAAACTCTCTAAAAAATTTTGAAATTTCTGAAAATGAAACTTGTAGATTTTTTAGTTTACACTCAAGAAAAAATCATAGGGGATCTATAGTGGATATAGATCCGTTTGGTTCCCCATCAAAGTATATTGACTGTGGTGTAAGAGCGACGATGCATGGTGGCTTGCTATCTGTTACTGCTACAGATTTACAGGTATTACATGGTTTGTTCAATAATGCAGCAAAACGAAGGTATTATGGTGTACCAATTAAAACAAAATTTAGTAACGAGATTGCAATTAGATTGATTATAGGATGTATCAATCTGGTATCATCTAGATTAGATATCACAATACAGCCAAAATTTGTAGATAATGATATGCACTACTATCGAGTGTATCTCAAAATCTTGAATAAACCTGAACAGGAAGATAAAATGGGATTTGTAACATATTGTAGGCAATGTGGAATGCGAAAAACTGTAAAAAGTATAGTAAATGAATGTGAACTTTGTAAAGGTAAAATTGAGACCGCGGGTCCATTATGGATAGGTAAGATATTTGATAATGACTTTGTAGTAACTATGAAAGATGAAGTGAAAAATCTCACTGTCAACAAAAAATGTGAAAATATTTTGGAGAAATGCTATGAGGAATCTGATTTACAATCAACGTATTACACCCTAGATGAAATTGCATCACGTATGAAATTGGCCCCATTGAAATTAGATAATGCCATTCAGAAACTACAAGATTCTGGATTTAGTGCGTCTCGTACATCATTAAACCCTACTGGCTTTAGAACAAATTGTCAGATTAACGATATATTAAAAATTTTTAGGGATTAATACAGTCCCATACAAATACAGTATAATTCACTACTGGGTTTTCTACTGGCTTTGGGTTTAGTCAACTTTGTTTTGATGAATTTTTTCCTTATAAAATCATAAAACTCTGAAGAATACTCGCCATCAAATACCTTGAATAATGCATTTCCTTTTTTCTCTAATACTTTATCCATAATTTTTACTGCACTGTAATTTAGTGAGATCTGCGTAGCATGATCTACAGACCAGTTACCAGATACTTGTGGTGATAGATCACATATTACAGAATCGGCTTTTTTCCCAAAATACTGAATGATTTCATCTACAATTGTTGGGTCATCAATATCACCCTGAATGATTTTTACATTTTGTATATCTTCTACAAACGATGTGTCAATTCCAAGCACTTTACCTCGGTTACCACTGATTTTTTGTGCGATTTGACTCCATCCTCCTGGGGCACATCCAAGATCAAGTACGTAAGAACCAGGACCTATAATTCTATATGATTTGTTAATCTCTTTTAGTTTGTATGCAGCCCTACTTCTATAGCCCTGTTCATGAGCAAGTTTTCTGTACTGATCCTTTTTAGCATCAATTAATTTCATTTTCTCTTCTTTGAAAATTCAGCTATAACCCAATCTTCAATCAATTGGCAATGTAAAGGACTTGGTTCAGGAAATGTGTTCGCAGTATCACATTTTTGCTCAACTGGACACGTTAAACATGGAGAATCCTGAAGTGATTGAAGAGAAATTGGTGTCTGTTCAATTATAAGTTTGTAGGTCCACCGATCGTGTTGTAGAATCTTTTCTCTAGATATCAACCCTCTTCTTTCTAATCGTAATGCAAGTCGTGATCCATCACGATTAGATAGTTTCAACTTTTTCCATAAATCACTTTGTAACATCCCCTTATCCTCATATTCAGCAACAATTTCACAGACTTTGTTAGTGATTTTATCCATATCCATCTTTTCAATTTGGAAATTACGTATCTGCTCATCAGAAAACTCTTCTTCTAGTTGCTCTTCTGGTGTTTTTTGTTCCTCCTCTTCTTTAATTTTTTTTGCTTTTGCGTCTTTCTCTTCTTTAATTTTTTTTGCTTTTGCCGCTTTCTCCGCTTAAATTTTTTTTGCTTTTACAGCTTTCTCTTTTTTTAGTTTTTTGGCTTTTGCCGTTTTCTCTTTTTTTAGTTTTTTTGGGTTTTCAGCTTTCTTTGGTTTAGTCTTTTCAGCTTTTTTTGGTTTAGTCTTTTCAGCTTTCTTTGACTTGGGCTTTTTTGTTTGTTTAAGCTCAGCCTTAAGTTCAGCTAATTGTTTTTTAATCTCATCTTCATTTTCAGTTTTTTTTATTTTTTTTGCCAAAGTCTCACCTTGAAATTATTATTTAAAAAAGCCTCATTATTTGACAGTTATATCTGCAACGTATGATAATGAATCTCTATATTTTTGATCAAAAATCTCTATATGGATTTGATATTTACCGGGTTTAGTAATAGATTCTGAGTATATGTCGCCTAATGGTATATTCTGGTTCTGCTGAATAAAGCATTGTTTCATAAATCCACTCTGTGTGATTACCTGCTCACCCTCAAAGATTGTAATATACAGGTCGCCACATTCAAAATTAGAATCCTTAACTTTTATCTCAAACTCAATCTTTTCTGATGTGGAATAGGTTTTGTCTAATCCAATTACACTTAACTGCATGTGTTGCTGTGTTGAGCTAGACGATGCATCAAATTGCCACATATCTAATTCACGCTCTGGATCATTTAGGGCTTCAGCCATTACCAAGGTGCCTAAAGAAACAGACAGTATTATGGGTAAAATATAAACGATAAATGGGGATTTGGTCATTTTGATTTTAACTTAAAGCCACACGTATATCAATTTAGTCATAATTTAGTAAAACGTTTAAGATAATTTGGTCATCTTAGTTAAATTCGAGCCAGAGTCAGCTTATTTGTGCGATTAAGGAAGTTTAGAGTTCGTGCATATAGATGCATTCATGATTCTGGTGAAATCAGAGTTGGTGATTTAGCTGCATTTGTTGGAAGAAATGAGAGTGGTAAAACAACGATCCTACAAGCATTAACACTGCTGAATAAAGAACAGCAAGTTTCTGAACTTGATTTATGTGATGAATTAGTTGATGATTTAAAATCTGAGGTAAAACTTGCCGAGGGAGATTTTGATTTAAATCACGAAGAAACTAATTTGATCAAAGAGACATTTCCTGATGTCCCAGAAATTAAAAAGATTAAAATTTTTAGGACCAACGATAATCCTATACCACAGTATGATTTTGGTGATATTGATATTAGCGAGGCAGAAAATAGTGGTCTAAATTCATGGGAAAATTTTAGAGAACGGGTTCTTGCATATTTAGATACAATTCCTAATCATATTAGAATAAAACTGGATGCAAGATTCTTTGAGAGTGGCTCACCAGAAACCGAAGAAATGTTTAGAAATTCAATGGCTGAATTTGGAAACAATTTGCATGTGTTGGCTGTTGACGAACCTTTAGTGATATCTGAATGGGAAAAAATAATTGATGAACCATCTACAAATTTCCAAAATCTTTTGGTTGGTACTACTGAAAGAATGGCATTGGAGAATTTTATTGAAATTAACCTACATCCAAGATTTGTTTATTTTTCAGATTATAAAAAAATTATTGGAAACATAAATCTTAATGAGTATATCAAAGAACGTGATTCGCCAAGCATAGAATATACGGAAGATGAATTTGACAAGGCTGAAACGGTTGATAATCTGTTCTATCTTGCGGAATTAAATGTAGATGAATTAGAAGAGTGTAAGAATAGCCCTTCTCAATTAATTAAACTTCTTAACACATGTAGTAAAAGACTAACCGAAAAACTAAATCCTGCATGGAAAGGTGATCCTATTCATGTTGAACTAAGATTAAATCCAAATAACATAATGAGTGTTGTAATATCTGACGTACATAAAGATGGCACAGTAACCAATACAGGTTTGCTAAATAGAAGAGCAGAAGGATTCAAATGGACATTATCGTTTATTGTGAATTTTGCAGCTGAGACACAAAGAGCAGAGTTAAAAGAAGCTATTCTCCTATTAGACGAACCAGCTAGAAATCTACACCCTACTCAACAAAGAGGTATATCTGATTTATTAAAAAACCTGGCTGGTTCAAACCAAGTACTTTATGCAACACATTCACCATACATGATCTTTGATTATGCACCTGGTAATTTACTTGTAGTTGAACTTGAAAAGAAAAAGCATCTAAGTAGAATATTTTATGATTACTGGAATGCAGATGATGCAACACTAACACCAATTTTGTATGGACTTTCTAGAGGATTAGTTGAATCTATTGTGGATAGGGAAATTGGCTATAATTCAAGACCAGTAATTATTGTGGAAACTATATCAGACACAATGTATCTTAATGCGTTTGATAAGTTTTTAGAGGATCCAAATATTTCAATGAATCCATTGAATATAGTAGCAGCGTATAATAAAAATTCAGTTATGCCACTTGCAATTTTTTATAGAAACCACGGATATAACACATTTGTATTATTAGACAACACAGATGAATCAAAGGATATCTCAGCCAAACTAATTGCAAATGAATTTTCAAAAGTACAAACTATCTTCTTTGAGCAGAAGGGAATAGCATTACAGTCAATTGAGGATTACATTCTACCTGAAGATTATCTTCATGCTGTAAATCAGACATATGGTATTAAATTGAGAAAGGAAGGATATGTTAGTCTAACAACTGAGGATATTGAATCGAGAAAGAAGCATGGAATAATAGAAAATCTCCTATCAATATGGGATGAGCATAAAGAAGATGGCTGGGAAGATTTTGATTCGGAGGAGGTTTGTAGGTATATCTGTGAAAAAATTGCAATTGGGGAGGCTGATTTCATGTCTGATAAGACTAAAGATCGATTCAGATCACTCTATAGGCTAATTGCAGAACGGATTCGCCAACAACAAAATCTTGTTTCTAATCAAAACACAGATAGATCAAAAAAAATGAGAGTCTAAAAACCATCTTCTAAATAATTCTTTTTTGGTTTTCTTGGTCTTGTTTTCAAAAG
>CAZBHD010000073.1:0-3709 GCA_964491985.1 uncultured Candidatus Nitrosopelagicus sp.
ATACATATTACTCATATGAATAACTAATTATAATGAAAAAAAATGGTTAATTTTTATTTTCTAAATTATTTTATTTTTATGAGAATTTTTTTATTTTTAATTATATTATTTTTTAGTTGTATTCAGACTGCAATGTCCGCAGAAATACAACAAATTAATATAGTTCATATTAATAAAATAATTGAGAGAGAACCAACCATATATTCAATTAATCCAGAAATAGTAGATAATGGTATTTTAGGTAGCAGAATGGGCATTAAAGATAACAATACAACTGGGAAGTTTACTAATCAAAATTTTAAATTAATAGAAAAAAAAATAGGATCAAAAGAGTCAGCAAAAGAAATTTTTGAAAATTTTAGAAAAAATAAATATAAATTTTTTATTTTAAATGTTTCAAAAGATGATTTTATAGAAATACAGTCCTCCGATTTAATTGAAGATTCAATTGTAATTAATGCATCTTTAAAAGATAACAATTTAAGAAATCAAAATTGTAATAAAAATGTTTTACATACAGCCCCAAGTTACAAAATGTTATCAGATGCTTTAATTCAATTTTTAAAGAGAAAGAATTGGACTAAATTATTATTAATATCTGGAGTAAATGAAAGAGATAAACAATTCGCTGAATCAGTTAAAGTTTCATCAAAAAGATTTGGTTTAAAAATAACTAATGAAAAAATATGGGATTTTTCTCATGATTTTAGAAGAACAGCTGATTTGGAGATTGTAAAATTCACCCAAGGTGAGAAATATCAAGTTTTAGTTTTAGCAGATGAAGGAAATACTTTTGGAGATTCAGGAAATAGTTTTGGTGATTACATTCCTTATAGAACTTGGAAACCAACGGTTGTTGTTGGCGGAGAAGTTTTAAAACCAACATCATGGCATTTTGCTCATGAACAATGGGGTGGAAATCAAATGCAAAGTAGATTTTTAAAGCAGTCTAAAAGACTAATGACAAATATAGATTTTAATTCTTGGGTAGGAGTCAGAACATTTGGAGAGGTAATTACAAGAACTAAATCTTTAGATCCTAAAATTTTGTTAGAAAAGATTATGGATGAAGAATTTAATTTAGCGGCCTATAAAGGAAAACCAGTTAGTTACAGAAATTGGAATGGGCAACTCAGACAACCAATTCTGCTAGTAACACCAAGAGCTCTGGTTTCTGTTTCTCCTCAACCAGGTTTTGTACATCCAAGAACGGAACTAGATACCTTAGGAATTGACGAAACAGATTCAAAATGTAAGTTGAATTAATTTATCAAAAATATACTTTAATTAATGTAAAAAAAAATTATGAAAAAAATTTTATTAACTATCTTTTTAATTTTGATGCAAAAAACTTTATTTGCTGAGATTATGTATGTATCAAATGAAAAAGATCATAATATAACCGTAATTGATGGAAATTCATTAGAAGTAATTAAAAATGTTAAAGTTGGTCATAGACCAAGAGGCATAATTCTTAGTAAAGATAAAAAAAAAATAATAATTTGTACTAGTGATGATAATAGAATAACAGTTGTTGATGCTAATAGTTTGGAGGTTGAATTTTATTTACCTTCTGGTCCTGATCCAGAGTTAATGGTAATGGATGATGCTGGTAAGTTCATTTATGTAGCTAATGAAGACGACAATATGGTAACAGTAGTTGATTATATAGAAAGAAAAGTTGTTAAAGAAATCCCAGTTGGTGTTGAGCCAGAAGGCATGGGTTTAAGCCCAGATGGGAAAACTTTAGTTAATACTTCTGAAACTACTAATATGGCTCATTTTATTGATACTAGTACTTTGGAAATTAAAGCTAATGTCCTGGTTGATGCTCGACCTAGAGTTGCTCAATATACTGCTGATGGAAAATTTGTTTGGGTATCGGCTGAAATTGGAGGAACTATTAGTATTATTGATGCATCAAAACTTGAAATAATTAAAAAAATTAAATTTGATATTCCAGGATTATCTAAAGAGTCAATTCAACCAGTGGGAGTAATGTTAGATGATAAAAGAAGTCTGGCCTATGTTGCACTTGGTCCAGCCAATAGAATCGCAATTATAAATATGAAAACATATGAAGTTGAAAAATATATTTTAACAGGTCAAAGGGTCTGGAATTTAATGATTAATACTGATGGTACAAAACTCTATACTACTAATGGAGTAAGTAATGATATCTCTGTGATAGATATTGATAAAAGAAAAGTAATTAAATCTATACCGGTTGGTAGATATCCATGGGGTATAGCGGTTAAAGAATAAAGTTTTTCTGTTAAAGATTGCTAATTTCTATAAATTATAAATATGGAATCTTCAGCTTTAAGTATAAAAAAATTAAATCATAATTTTGGAGATCTAAAAGTTTTAAACAATATAAATCTCTCTTTAAAAAAAGGAGATTACTCAATATTACTTGGATTAAATGGAGCAGGAAAGACCACTCTCTTTTCTTTAATTACAAGATTATATGATAATCAAACGGGCTCAATTGACATTTTTTCAAAAAATATAAAAAACAATCCAACTCAGGCACTAGCAAATATAGGAGTTGTTTTTCAACAACCAACAGTAGATTTAGATTTAACAGTTGAACAAAATCTACAGTATCACGCATCTCTTCATGGAATGACAAAAAATTTAGCATTAAATAATGCTATATCAGAATTAAAAAGACAAAATATGGAAAACATTTTAAAAAAAAAAGTACGTGAATTAAGTGGTGGGCAAAGAAGGAGAGTTGAAATTGTTAGAGCTCTTATGCATAACCCAAAGCTATTGTTATTAGATGAGCCAACAGTTGGGGTAGATATAGAAAGTAGAAAACTTATAGTTAAGCATGTAAAAACCTTATGCTCTGAAAAAAAACTTGCAGTACTTTGGGCTACACATTTAATTGATGAAGTTGATGAAAAAGGCAAGCTTATAATTCTACATAAAGGAAAAGTATTAGCTAATGATAACGTTAAAAGTATTTTAAAAAAAACGAAAGCAAAAAATATTTCAAATGCTTTTGATTATTATACAAAGAAATAATTATGAATATTTTTCAATATTATTTATGTTTTAAAGGGATAGTGTACAGAGAATCTTTAAGATTCTTTTATCAAAGAGAAAGGTTCTTTTCCGCTTTAGTCAGACCTCTTGTTTGGTTAGCTATTTTTGCAGTAGGTTTTCGTTCTTTTTTAGGAGTAAGCAGACCTTTAGGACAACCAGACAATTGGCCCTATCCTATATCATTAGTACCATACGAACTTTATATAGCAGCCGGATTAATTGCTATGATACAATTATTTAATGGCATGCAAAGTTCACTTTCGATGGTTTACGATAGAGAAATGGGTAGTATGCGTACTCTTCTTGTAAGTCCTTTTCCAAGATCTTTTTTATTAGTTTCTAAATTAATTGCAGGAGTATCAGTTAGTATTCTCCAAGTTTTTGCTTTTTTAGCTATAGCTCTTTTTTGGGATATTGAACCACCTGTATGGGGTTATTTGACGGTAATTCCTGCACTTTTTTTATCAGGGATGATGTTAGGAGCATTAGGATTGTTTTTATCATCTGCAATTAAACAATTAGAAAACTTTGCAGGTGTTATGAATTTTGTAATTTTTCAAATGATTTTAGCATCTTCAGCTTTATAACCATTATGGAAAATCATAGAATCAAGTGAAGTATTATTTTATTTTTGATCCTATAATCAATTTAC
>CAZBHD010000074.1:0-4136 GCA_964491985.1 uncultured Candidatus Nitrosopelagicus sp.
TTGATGACGCGATGATGTTAGCAATATCCACAATCCAAAATTCAAAAGATGAACAAGAGGACTTCAAACATATTAAAATGGCGCAAATTAAATCAGATGTAAAAGAATTTGAATTTATTAACGATGCACAAATAAAACAATTTGCTGAGAAGGCAAAAACAAAATATCCATCAGATAAAAAATAAATTTTTAATCAGGTATGCATTAAATTTTATTATGAAGTTATCCATTGCAATACCAGATTCATCATTATCTGATGAAAAGACGCTAGAGAATAAAACTAGAAAGATTGCTTCTATTGCAAGATCATGTGGGATTTTTAGAATAAATGAAATTATAATTTATCGTGATGGTAAAAGAAATGAAAATGATTCAAAATTATTATTAACAATTCTCCGATACTTAGAAACACCACAATATTTCAGACGAGATGTATTTGGGAAAACTAATCTTCTAAAATTTGCAGGTATTTTACCACCACTAAAAATTCCTAATCAAACAGGAACGTCTAATCCTAAAGAACTTAAAAAAAATGATGCCAGAGAGGCCATGATTGTAAGAATAAAAGGTAAAAAGGGCATAGATGTTGGAATAAACCAGATAATCAACTATCATAGCAAACATGATGTTGGTAAACGAATTATAGTACAAATAAAAAATGCATTTCCAGATTTTTCAGTTAAAGAGATTACTAAAGATGAGATTAATGGATATTGGAGTTATGATGTTAGACTAGCTGGGAGCTTATTCTCAGTCTTGTCAAATTGGAATGGAATTAAAATACTGACGAGTAGAAAAGCAAAACGGATTAACCAATCGCATATTGATGAGTTAAAAAAATCAGAAAAACAAGTCTTGGTTGTTTTTGGTTCTACGGATAAAGGGATACATGATATGCTTGGAAACAAAATAAATAACTTGCAAAACTCAAAAACTATTAATTTTTTTCCAGACCAAGGAACTGAAACTGTCAGGATCGAAGAGGCAGTTTTAGGTTGTCTTTCAATACTTAATACAATATCTTTCTCTAACAAATAAATTAAAAATAAATGGACAATTACTATGGCTAATCGCAAAAATTTTCTGATTTTAGCAATTTTATTAGGAATAGCAGGAATTGTAATTGGATCAGTTACAATTTTTTCAATGCTAAAAGAATTATCAAATTTTTAGATAAATTTAGTCTAAATCTAAGAATTTTTTGAGAAATTTCATTTAGTATATAAGACGGTTAACGACTTTTTTCGATTATCCATGGGTCACAGAAAACATAGTCAGCCAAGAAGAGGAAGTATGGCATATTCACCTAGAGGTCGTGCCAAAAGCATGGAAGCACGAATACGAGACTGGCCTACAGTAGATTCTGATGAACCTAGATTATTAGCACATGCTGGATTCAAGGCAGGATGCGTTCAGTTAGTAAGTATTGATGACCGTGATCATGTACCAAACTATGGTAAACAAGTTGTAACATTAGGAACTGTAATTGCAACTCCACCATTAGTTGTGATAGGAATGAGAGGATATGTTAAGGATGTTAATGGAAAACACGCAAGATTTGATGTTTTTACAAAAGATGCACCAAAAAATATAGAAAAAATAATCAAGATTAAACCTGAAGATGGTGATATAGAGGAAGTTGAGAAACTCCTTGGAAAAATTAAAGAACTATATGCGATAGTTACAGTCACACCAAGAGTAGTAGGATTGGAACAAAAAACACCATATATTTTTGAAGTTGGTGTTAAAGGTGGCGATATACAAAAACAATTCACATTTGTAAAAGAATTACTTGGAAGAGAAGTAAAAATTGATCAAGTTTTTGAAAATGGAACTTATGTTGATACCGCGGCAATTACAAAAGGAAAAGGTTGGCAAGGTGTTATTTACAGATGGAACGCAAAAAGGAAGCAACATAAATCAAGGAAAAGTGTTAGGGAAATTGGCTCACTTGGTCCTATCTCACCACAAAACGTAATGTACACCGTTCCTAGAGCCGGACAAACAGGTTTCCATCAACGAATTGAATACAATAAAAGAATAATGGTGATGAGTAATACTGGAAAAGATGAATTTGTTATTAATCCTGATGGAGGATTCAAACACTTTGGAAATGTTAACGGTGATTTTATTATTCTAAAAGGTTCAGTTCCAGGAACATATAGACGATTAATTAAATTAAGAAAGCAAATACGGAAAGAACCTAAAAAAGTAATTAAACCAAATGTTTTGGAGGTTGTAATTTAATGAATGTTAATGTATTAACCTTGGATGGAAAAAAATCTGGGCAGATAGATTTACCAATTGTATTTAACACAGAACTTAATCGTGATTTAATCCACAAAGCATATATCAATTTAGAATCACATGGATTCCAAAAACATTCAACCCATCCAACCGCAGGGCAAGATGTTGTGGCTGATTCTAATGACCCACCAACTGGTAGAGGTATTTCTAGAATTGCTAGAATGAAAGGTGGTGGTGGTGGAAGACAAGGTCAAGCTGGAGAAGTTGCAGGTACGAGAGGTGGTAGACAAGCTCATCGCCCATATGCAAATAGGGTTATTTATAAAAAAATTAACAAAAAAGAAAATAAATTAGCATTATGCTCAGCAATTGCTGCAACATCATCAAAGGAACTTATTGAGAAACGTGGTCATAAAATTACAGGTATTGAATCATTCCCAATAGTAATAACAGATGACATTGAAAATGTTTCTAATACTAAGAAGATGCTTGATGTACTAAACAATCTTAATGTTTTTCAAGATGTGAAAAGACTTGAAAACAGAAAGCGACGTTCTGGTAAAGTTGTTCTACGTGGTCGTGCTTCAAAAATTGGTAAAAGTGTACTTTTTGTTGTTTCAAATTCTGAAAAAATTTCCAAAGCATGCTCTGGCATACCGGGTGTTGATTCGTGTTCAGCAAAAGATCTTAGTGTATTGAATCTAGCACCGGGTGGAACTTTAATTAGACTTACAGTGTTTTCCAAAAAAGCAATCGAGGAGATCTCTCATATAAAATCAAATCATTTAGAATTAATGGTGACATTACAATGAATATAGAAGAAGCAACTGCCATCATCATTCGTCCATATATCACAGAAAAGACATTTGCCATGGTTGAAAACGAGCAGAAAATTTGTTTTCTTGTAAAAAAAGAGGCGTCAAAACCAATGATACAAGAAGCTGTAAACATACTCTATCATGAAAATACTACTGAAGTTCAGACTGCCAGAACAATTTATGGTAAAAAGGCATTTGTTAAATTTGAGTCTACAGACAAAGCCAGAGACTTGGCTACAAAAATAGGAATGCTATAAATTGATACAAAAATTCATGATAAACATTAATGGTGAAGAAAAATGGTAAAGAAGTTTAACTATAAAGGAAAATCCACTGAAGAATTAGAAAGTATTTCTAATGATGAATTATTTACAATACTTAATTCTAGACAAAGACGATCATTAAAACGTGGTCTGTCAGATAATAAAAAGAAGTTAATTGCAGAAATCAAACTGGCCAAACAAGGAAAAAATAAAAATCAGATAAAGACACATCAAAGAGATCTTATAATTTTACCATACATGCTTGGAGTTACAGTTAATGTTTATTCTGGTAAAGAGTTTACACCAATTACGTTTTCAGCCGAAATGATTGGTCATTATATTGGCGAATATGTCATTACAAATAAGAAAGTTAGTCATGGTGCTCCTGGTGTAGGTGCATCAAGATCTAGCTTGTATGTACCACTGAAGTGATTAAAATGGGAAGATATGACTATGCATTTCAAAATTATGATTCGACAAGGCATGTTAGAGCATCAATGAGGGAGAAAAAAATATCTCATAAACATGCAAGAGAGATTGCAACGGCCATTAAAGGATTGAATCTTGAAAAAGCACGAGATTATCTTCAAAGTGTTATTGAGCATAAACGAAGCATTCCGTTTAAAAGGTTCAAAAATCAAGTTGGTCATAGGACAGATCCTGGTGTAATGTCTGGAAGATATCCTGAAAAAGCTGTCACAGAAGTTTTAAAATTATTAGATAATCTAGAATCAAATGCAGAATACAAAGGAATGGACATGGATAGATTAAAAATTATTAATGCAACAGCGCAAAAGGGTGTAGCTAT
>CAZBHD010000075.1:0-3768 GCA_964491985.1 uncultured Candidatus Nitrosopelagicus sp.
TGGTCAGCAAGCTAGACGTGGTAATCGTCTTCATAAAGGCTATAATAATCGTGTATTGGCACACTTTAAAGAACATGATAATGATCCTGATGCTCATGGATTCGTAAAATCAAATTATCGTGATGGCTTGTCCACACTTGAATTCTTTTTCCATGCAATGGGAGGACGAGAGGGATTAGTTGACACTGCAGTTCGAACACAACAAAGTGGATATATGCAGAGAAGGCTAATTAATGCATTAGAACACATTCGACTAGAATATGATGGAACCGTAAGGGATCCACATGGTCATATAATTCAATTTTTGTATGGTGAGGATGGAATTGATGTTGCAAAAAGTGATCATGGCGAGGCATTTAATATTAACAGATTAATTGAGTCACAGGAGATTGTAGATTCTGGAAAATCAGCTACAAAAGATGAAATCTCAGAGATAGTTAAAAAATATACAAAAACATTCAACACTCGATTGGCAAAATCTGTTACAAATGGTCTTGAAAATTCGAAACTAAGTAAAGATGGAATAGAAAAAGTTGCTAAGAAAGGATTGGAATTATACAATAATGCCCAAGCAGAACCTGGTCAAGCAGTTGGAATTGTAACTGCACAATCAATAGGTGAACCAGGTACACAAATGACACTTAGAACTTTCCATTTTGCAGGAATTGCAGAAAGAAATGTTACACTAGGTCTTCCAAGATTAATTGAGTTAGTTGATGCACGTAAAAAACCCGTTACACCAACTATGGATATTTACCTTGATAAAGAATCTAATACTGATCAACAAAAAGCAGTTAATATAGCTAAAAATATTTTGGAAACATCAGTTAACGATTTAATAATAGATACTGAGACTGATTACGCCACAAAAATTAGTTTAAATCTAAATCAACGAAAACTTAATGATCGTGGTTGTACTATTGATGATGTTGTTGAAAAATTAGAAAGTAATAAAAAATTCAAAGTTGAGATTCTTGGTGATACATTACTTTTAAAATTAGTAGATGAAGAATCTGATGCACCAACTGTAATTACAATAAGAAATAAAGTTCTAAAAACAACTGTGAAAGGTGTTAAGGATATTCAAAGAGTTACAATTGTTAAAAAAGACAACGAGTGGGTTATTCAAACTACAGGTTCAAATCTTTCTGATGTTTTGAAAGTTGCTGGTATTGATAAAAACAATGTAAGAACTAATAATGTAGCTGAAATTGCTGAAACACTGGGAATTGAAGCAGCTAGAAATGCATTAATCAATGAACTGTCTTCAACTCTTGAAGATCAAGGTCTTGAAGTTGATCAGAGATATCTCATGTTGGTAGCTGATTTAATGTGTCACCGTGGTTATATGCAACAAATTGGTCGTCATGGAATTGCAGGAACAAAGGATAGTGTACTTGCACGTGCAGCATTTGAAATAACTGTACCAACAATCGCGGGTGCTGCAAAAACAGGTGAGACGGAAGAACTCAAAGGAATCACTGAGAACGTTATAGTTGGAAGTCAGATTCCAGTTGGAAGTGGAACTGTTGATCTTTACATGCAAGTAGCCAAAAAACGGGATTAATTAGTAAATAATTGTAAGTGATCTAAAAATACTAGTGTAATACATCAATAATATGGTAGGTCCTCAGGATGGTGGATTTGGATTTGATCAATCAAAGAAATACACTTCGGTTGAAAACTTAGAAAAAATTTGCGTTCAATGTCAAGCTGGTCAACATAAAAAATGTCTTGCAAAATCAAAACAACAACAAAGTTGTGATTGTGAGCAGTGTATGATTTTTGGATGAAATTACTAGTTTTTTTGATTTTTAAGAGAAATTTTTTTACTATGAGTAATCAGACTAGCAGATCTGAAAAATACTGCTAACGAATCTTTACAACCTATATCACATGATTTTTGAATAGATATTTTATTTTCATGAGATCCACGAAGACTAAAGATTGCTGAAATCAATGGAGCTAATGCAGCCCTTCCACCAAATGCAGTATTTTTGTCAATAAACCAAAACATATCCAATGCATCCTCATCAAGAAAATTTTCTCTAATTAGCCTACCAAATTCAGAATAATGACCAATCATCCTTAATCGTCCTTTTGAAATATAATTTACAACCTTTGCAAACTGAATGCATACATAGCATTTATCGTCAAAAACCATCAAAGGCAATTTTTCATCCAAATTCATACTATCATCATGATCGATTCAGATTAAAATTTTCGGATATAGCTATTTATGTAATATTCACGGATTTTGGTTTGGATGGGATTAAATTATTATCAAATTAAAAAAAATGTTCTCAAAGCTAGAAAACTAGTAATCAAAGGTACGACTGCTGCTGGCTCAGGCCATCCAGGCGGTTCATTTTCAATGGCTGAAATAATGGGATGTTTATTTTACAAACATTTGAGATACGATACTAAAAACCCTGAATGGGAAGATAGAGACAAGCTGATATTATCAAAAGGTCATGCATCACCTGGTCTTTTCTCAAATATGGCAGTATCAGGTTATTTTGAGGAATCCAAAATGGAGACTCTCAGACAGTTTGGAACAAAATTACAAGGACATCCAGATTTAAAATGTCCTGGTGTAGAATTTTGTGGAGGTTCACTTGGAATAGGACTTTCATATTCAATAGGTAATGCATTAGCTGCAAGACTTGATGGAAAAGATACTAGAATATTTACGGTTATGGGGGATGGAGAAACTGACGAAGGACAAGTTTGGGAAGCAGCAATGACTGCAGCTAAATATAAGATTGATAATCTTACTGTTATTCTAGACAGAAATTTTATTCAACAAGATTCCTACACTGAAAAAATTATGCCATTAGATGAACATCTTGAAAGTGATGATTTGTCAGAGATGTGGAAGGATGCAAGTAGATGGAAGACTGGTGATAAATGGCGTTCATTTGGATGGAATGTTATAGAAGTTGATGGTCATAGAATAGAACAGATTTCTAATGCAATTACTAGAGCAAAATCAGTTAAAGGATTACCAACAATCATTATTGCTAGAACAATAAAGGGTAAAGCAGTTGAGCACATGGAAGATAATCCACAGTGGCATGGAAAAGCTGCAAAACCGGAATTTGTTCCAATTATTGAAGAAGAACTTGAGTCACAGTTTATGATTTCTCCATCTATTATTGCAGGTGATATGACCCATCTAGAAAATGAAGTAAATCGGTGTGTTGATGGCCGTGCAGACTATATTCATTTGGATGTTATGGACGGGCAATTTGTTCCAACTGCAACTTTTGATCACACAAAAATTAAAGAACTACGACAACTAACTGTAATTCCATTTGATACACATCTTATGATTAATGAACCAGTTAGATACGTTAAGGATTACGTTGATGCTGGAAGTGACATAATCACAGTCCATACAGAAGTATGTGACGAATCAAGTTTTGGTGAGATACATGATCTTCTTAAATCGAGCCAAGTTGGTATTGGTCTTGCAATAAATCCTGATACAGAGCTACCTACTTGGTCAGAAAAATTCATTCCTTCATTAGATCAGCTGATTGTAATGTCTGTAGTACCAGGTAAATCTGGTCAAACATTCATCGAATCCTCTCATGAAAAAATCAGAAAACTCACTCAAACTCTAAAAGACAAGAAAATTGAGGGTTATATCGAGGCTGATGGTGGTGTCACACTAGATAATGTTGGGGCATGCTTTACTGATGGGGCTAGAGCATTTGTTGGAGGCAGCGCAATAATTGGTCAGAATGATGTAAGAGTGGTTAT
>CAZBHD010000076.1:0-9001 GCA_964491985.1 uncultured Candidatus Nitrosopelagicus sp.
AAAAAATTTTCATCGAATTGCATAAAAGGAAAATTAGCAAAAAGATGTTTAGTCCAAATGTCGTGAACGTCCTCAATATACCGTTTGTATTTACATCGTCTTAACATTTCATGACATATCTCGTGGGATACAACAGTACAATTTTTTTCAGCTAAAAATAAATCGCCATCTTCATCTTTTGGTTTTTGCCATAATGACATTCCGAAATTCTCGGAATGAAATCCTTCTGCTCCAGCACAGTCAGTCCATATTGGTCTAAAATGTGTCAGATAAAAATGATAAATGTCCTCACCTCGACTACGATGATCCCTTAATAGATCATGCGTGTCTAATTTCTGTAATATACTTCTAGGTTTAGTAACCATTTCATCGCATTGTACATCAAAATCTTCTGAAAAAGTATCTTTTATCCATTTTTGAAAAAATCTACCCATTTCTTTTACATATTCAAATTCTTTTTTACGGTGTTGAAGATCTTCTTCTTTAACTACAAAAATAAAGTGTAAGAGCATTTTGACTAAAAACTGATTAGGTTTGGCCCTCTATGCCCATGAGGGTTAACGTAGATCTAATCTTTTCAATCTTACGAATCTTCCAAGTTATTGTTTCCCGTAGTGCTTCAACAGTACCAGATTCAATTTTTGCAAGAATATCATATGCTCCAAATGTACCATGAACCTCAATAACACCTTCGAGATTTTTTAGTTGAGAGATTATTGCTTCTTCTGATCCAAGTTCACAGTTTATCAACACATATGCAGTTGCCATAGTGAGTATATACAGACATGGTATATCAATTAACCTATCACGATTTGATTATTTTCTCGACATCTTTATAATCAAATCCCATATTGGTTTTGGAACAGGCATGACAGACAATCTAGAAATTCGTAATAATTCCCAATTTTTTAATCCTTTTTGTTTTTTGATTTGATCAAGTGTCACAGGATTCTCCAAAAGTTTCTTAAACTTGACATCAATTACCACAAATCGTTCATTATCTTCTGCAGGATTTGGATAAGGATTCGAGATTATAGTCATAATCCCAACCACTTGTCGCTCATCACCAGTATGATAGAAAAAAACTAGATCGTTTTTTTTCATATTTCTAATATGCTTTAATGCAAGATTGTTATGTACACCATCCCACATTGTTTTTTTATCTTTTTTTAATTGCAGAATATTATATCCACGTGGACCAGTAGGTTCCTGTTTGGCTAACCAGTAATTTACCATAATCTTAGAAGATTTTTTCTATTTTTAAATTTAAAATGTCCCCCGGTTCTGACTCACAAAAAATCATTGGAATAGCCAATGCCTCTTTTTTGCTCTGAAACCGGGGTAGCCCACAATGTGGCATGCCTGGGTGAACTAGAAATCATTGTAATCATGACGATCTCATCATCCTAATCCGTCTGCATGCTTGCTCTATTGGGCAAGATTTTTTTCTAATTAGTCAAATATTAATCCAGATAGCTTTATTTCAAAACCTACGACTGATGTTCTAATCTTAAAATTATCTAATACATCAGAACTAATCTCACCAATATTACCAATCAATTCTCGGTCTACAAAAATATCAGAATGTCTTCCACTAGTGAACATTGTAACGTTATCTTTTGGAGTTTGTGTCTTAGAGGCAATTTTAAATCCAGTTTTAAGAATTGACTGTAAGATTGCTTTCATCTCAGAATAATTAGATTCTTTGTATGCGATAACACCAGCCAAATTAACTGTCTCGCAAATTGGGGTTGCTTTAGAAAAAACCGTTCCTATCTCAAAGAGTTTTTGAGGATATGATTCGTGAATATTTCTTGAAAGATTTTCAATAAGACCAGGCAAAATTGAATCCCGAAGAATTGTATGTTCCTGGCTTTTAGAATCCATTACCGATATTATTTGTGAGGAATCACGATTTGTAAAATCAAATAAAATTTTCTTACTTGTGAGACTTGAGTTTAATGCTTCTGTAAACCCAAATCCAACAACAATTTTGGAAACATGTTCTAATTTTTTAGTCATGAAGCTTTTTTCTCCTAATGTCTGAGATGGGGAAAGCTTTGGTTCAAGATTTTCAATTCCATATCCTAATGCAATTTCCTCTACAATATCCATTGGTCCAAATATGTCAAATCGATGTCTTGGGATTGTACACTGTATTCTTTTCCCTTTTTGTATTGCATTCAGTCGACATTTTTTTAGACTAGATATCATAGTAGATGGACTCAAATTTAATCCCAAAATATCTTCTGTTAATTTTACATCATATTGTATTACTTTTGGATTTAATGTTGGTGTAGAATTATTTTTGCCTGAAACTTTTAGTTCGATTATTTCAAATCCAGCCTTCTGCAATATTGCAACCACAACAGAGAGCATGTCTTCTGCTGCATTCTTATCTAAACTAGTAACTTCTACAAGCATGTTCTTAGTTTTTGTAGTAACAGTAGTTACAGATGCATTGATGATTGGAGGGAATGAAATAGTCTTACCTTCGGAGTCTACAATGATTGGGACACTTTTTGAGTCGCCCAAAACCCAACCATAATTTTTGCCAACTTCAGTTTCAGATAAAATTTGGTCAATTGTATTCTTGGATTCTGAATTTAGAGGCACGAAACTATGTTCACGCGTTGCTGTTGTATAGTTTAATGGAAATGATATTTTATCAAGATCATGTAGTCCTATTGAGGATTTTTTTCGTTTACGACCTATACCAAAGTGTAAATCTTCTTGCATATTCATTAACTGCTTAATTGTTTCATCGTCAATGATTCCACTTCTGGCAATAATTCCAGTAACAAATGTTCTGATTTTACTCACAGATGGATCTACTTTGATTTCAAAATTACCGTGTTTTTTAATACTTATTTTTTGGATGCCTTTTTTTATTCCTAAGAGACCTTCTAGTCCTATTGCAATTCCAAAATCGGTTGAATAGTCAGGTCGATTTGGGCTATACTCAATTCTAATTTTATCATCATCCTGTGATTCAATATCTAAACCAAGAAATGGTAAAGTGTCAACTATTCGTTTTTTTGTCACATTTCCCGAAACTAATTTTTTAATTCTAGTAAGATTTAGTTCAACAACTGGCATTTTAGACAGTCCTCAACCAATTCAAATTATTATTATAAAATTCTCGGACATCATCTAAATCATGCTTTAGCATTGCAATTCTTTCTATACCGCCTCCCCATGCTAAAACTGGCTTTGTAATTCCAAGTGGTTTTGTCACTTCTGGTCTAAATATTCCCATACCAAATAATTCAACCCATTTTCCAAGTTTTTCATTATAGACCATTGTTTGTAATGATGGTTCGGTGTATGGAAAAAATGTTGGCCAGAATTTAATTTTTGTAAGACCAAGTTGCTTGTAAAATTCTTTTTGAATTCCCATTAAATCTCTTAGTGTTGTATTATTACCAATAACAATTCCTTCAATTTGATTAAATTCGACAAGGTGTTTGTAACTTAGTTTTTCATTTCGAAACACACGACCAAGTGAAAATACTCTTGCCTCATCTGGTTTTTTTTCAGCTAAATACTTGATAGTGACACAAGTTGTATGTGTCCGTAGGACCATTTTTTGTGCTTCGGAAAGTTGCCAATTGTATCTCCAGTTTTGTGAATGTGATGCTGATACTTGTTTAATCTGTTTAGGGGTTGCAGGTTTTTCCAATTTTAGATTTTCAAGATAAAACGTATCTTGTAATTCTCTTGCAGGATGATCTTGTGGTGTGAATAATGCATCAAAATTCCAAAAACTTGACTGAGTTAAAGTGCCTTGAATTTCTGAAAATCCAAGTTTAACAAAAATTTCTCGTATTTCATCGATTGTATCTTTGAGTGGATGTGTTCTAGCCGCAAAAACCACAGAGACGTCTGCCTCTACATCAATTGCTCCAGAGTTAGAGAGAGTAGAATCAATCTTTGATGCTTTTTCAGTAAGAGAAACAGTTTTTGATTTTTCAGTGTTCTGTATTATATAATCTGGCCTTTGCAACAAAAATTTCAGTGCAAGTTTATTTTCTATCTGTTCTTCAGGAATTGATTTTTCCCCGATAAATGAAATTAATTTCTCTTCTGGAGTCTCTATAGATTTCTCCTTAACTGATATTTTTGAGCCAGATTCACTTTTGTCAATCTTAACCCATCCATTCTTTTTGGCATTTGCAATTGCAGCATTAAAACCTGCACCAGAAAGTATTGTCCTAACTTGATCAAATGTCTTAGGTCCATCTTTTATCAAATCCATTAGCCTTCGTTCTGGTAGACCATTCTTGAAGGCATCAATTCCATTAGGTCCAAGTGAAATTTCTGTTTTAGAGGATTCCTTTACTTGTGCTAATTCCTTTAATCTAAGCCATTCAATACCACGTCTAATTTGATCAATAGATAACTCGGTGGATTCCGAAAGATGTTCGGGTGTTTGCTCGGATTTCTTTTGTAACGAATCAATAATTTTTTTTTCTATATCATGTAAAACCTGTGACAACAGTACAACGTGCTAAAAAGACTTTTTAAAGCTTAACCTAAGTCAAACTAAATGTCATCAGATGAATTTGTTGTTACACCTTGGCATGTTGAAGGAGATATAGATTATGATAAACTGATTAAACAGTTTGGAACTCAAAAAATCTCAAATGAACTTCTTTCAAAACTTCAAAAAATTACAGGTGAAGACCATTTTATGCTAAGAAGAGGCGTGTTTTTTTCGCATAGAGATCTAAATCTAGTTTTAGAAAATTATGAAAAGGGTAAGGAATTCTTTCTGTATACGGGAAGAGGTCCTTCCGGACATACCCATATTGGTCATCTAATTCCATGGGTGTTTGCAAAATGGCTTCAAGATAAATTCCATGTTGATATGTACTTTCAATTAACTGATGACGAAAAATTCTTTGCAAAACAAGATCTTTCGCTTGATCAAACAACCAATTTTGCGTTAGAGAATGCATTAGATTTTATTGCATTAGGATTCAAACCTGAAAATACAAAGATTATCGTTAATACAAAAAACATCAAAACACTCTATCCTATTGCAGCACAGGTTGCAAAAAAAATCAATTTCTCAAATACGAAAGCTGTATTTGGATTTACAAATGATACAAATCTAGGAATGATTTTTTATACATGCTTACAATCAGCGCCATGCTTCATTGAGGATAAGCAGGTACTGATTCCTTTAGGTGTCGATCAAGATCCACACTTTAGAATTACACGTGATATTGCTCCAAAGATTAACAAAACAAAACCAGCGTTAATTCATAATATTATGATTCCATCACTTTTAGGTCCAGGTGGCAAAATGTCTGCATCAGATGAAAAAAGCACTATCTATACCACAGATTCGCCTGAAGTAGTTAAGAAGAAGATTAACAAGTATGCGTTTTCAGGTGGACAGCCAGACATTGATGAGCATAGAAAGATTGGAGGAGATCCTGACATTGATGTTTCATATCAATATTTACGAATATTTTTTGAGCAAGATGACTCGAAGCTGAAAAAAATCTATGATGATTATAAATCTGGTAAGATGTTAACTGGGGAATTAAAATCAATCCTAATTGAAAAAATTAATGAGTTCTTGTCTTTACATCAAGAAAAAAGGGAAGAAGCCAGAAAAAACATCGATGATTATCTACTAAAAGATTGATTAGCGCAAGTATTGTTTGTCAGGACAAATATGAATCGCAGAAGCTTGCTAGTCTGATTTTTGTAAAAGAGGGACATGAGACATTTATCACGGAAGTTGTGAATGTATTTGACAATGAGGTTGTCTTTTCAATTAAAGACAAATCTGCTCATAGTGTTTTGTTAAGAGATAAACATGAAGTTGAAAGTTTTACTGATTTTATTCAGTCTGTAATTGAAAAAGAGCATAAAATTTTAGATGCAGTAACTCACGATGCTATAGTTGAAATTTTTAAAGAATAATTAGACAAGGGTCTTATCCATTTCGAGAGCCATTATTTCCTGAACCTTAAGAAAATAAAGTTGAGTCGTATATGGCATTTTTTGTAGGTTATTATCAATACAGATCATTAGATATCTAACAGCCCTTTTGGATATGTCAACATTAAATTTCATTGGGAGAATGTGATCCTGTTTCACCTTGATTTTATCTTGAAGCCAAGGAGGAGCCATATCCTTTGTCTCAGAAATTATTTTTTGATACCAAAAGGCTAACTGCTCTGGCTGTAAACCTTTTTGAATTTGTACCATGTCATCATTTAATTTCTGAATTATTTGTGACGTGATTGTCATGAAAAAATTTTTAAAAATTTTGCTTTATTACACTGACTCAAACATTGGCAAGTTTTTGGTCAATTAACATATGTTACCTTGTGTGTCAATTTCAGAATTTCTTATTCGTGTAGTAGATATACGCTTGCCATCTTTGGCTAAAATCATTGGCACCGAAATAATAGTGACTGGGAAATTATTTTTTTCTAGTCTTAACTCGTTGAGCAATTCTCCTTTACTACTTGTTTCGTCACTTACTACAAGTGCCTCAACAGACCCTTCAATGACGGCTGGACCAAAGTCATTCTCTAATTTTGCAATTTCAAATTCTGAATCTGGGAATTTTTCTCTAATAACAGATTCTAATATGGAGACTCTTTTTTGAAAATCATGTACTAATGTTTTCCCTTTTCGTTTTGCAAACTGATCTGATGTAAGACCAATAATTACTTTTTTGGATATAGAAAACCCCTTCTCAAGTAATGCTATGTGCCCTATATGTACAATATCAAATGTACCACCGAGTGCAACAAGATTAAATTCCATGTATATCTATAGGAGTGTTTTAAAATAAACTACTCGGATTGGACATTAACAAGAGTTACTGGCCCCGTTGGAGATAGGGCAACATCATATGGATCCCAAATGAAAGTTTCTATGAAATACAATCCTTCTGTATCTGGTATCCACATTACATTTGATATTTGTGGTTCACCCTCCAATAGATCACCCTGTACTGAAGTAACAAACTCAACTATTCCAGTATCAGCTTGTTTAACCTGTGCATAAAAGACAAACGGTTGTTCGTTATTTTGGATTGAATCATACTTCATCAAAATCTGAGCAGTGATTTTGACTGGACTTGCCACAAGTGTTTTTTCTTGTTCAAGACTAGTTGCTTTAGCGTCTAAGATTGCAACCGTGCTCGATTGTAAATTAATTTTTTTATCTTCAATAATAGTATGTTTCGAGATATAGTTTTCAGATTCTACTAATACATAAAAAGAAACTGCCTTTGGATTTAAAATGTCAGAAATAACAAATTTTTTGGATTCGTTTGATAATAGTGGTTCAGATAGTTCTAATTCGGAAAGTCCAACAATTCGTGGTGGATCAAATACATCATTTGATATAAGATAGATTTTGATGTTGGAAGATTCTTTATCACCATTATTTCGTATACTTCCCTCAAAATATAATGAATTATCTAATTCTAATATTCCAGTTTGGATAGAAAGTGATTCTTGTTTTTCAGGAGCTGAATTAAATCCAGTAAGGATAACTGCAACACGGGAAATTGCTGAATCCGGATTTGATGATTTTATAGTAAATGGTGATTTACTATGAGCAGGAATTGTATCTAGTATCGTAGTCCCAGTAACTGTATCTATTGGCAAATCTGAGAACTGATTGTAAAATCCTGTCCAAATGGTTACACCATTAATTGGGAAGTCTCTAGTATTGTTAATTTCGCCTAAAACTATGGTATAGCCAGAATCATCCTTAAAGCTATATGGCTGTGAATTGATAAAATGAACTCCAACTACATCCTCAGTATTCTGTGCGGCACTGTGAACTAGTGGAATTGAAAAAATTATCGTGAATACAAGAAAAAAAATTAGAACTTTCAAATTAATTGGTTGTAGTAGATTCACGATTAATAATAGATTCTATAATATGTTAAGACAACACTACAGAAAAATTAGAAAATAAGTAAAAAGAGTTTGTAAGAAGATTATCTTCTTTTTCGCATTCCAGTAATTGCAAACCAGTAAACTAAACCTGGTGCTAGTCCTACAATAAGTGGAATCCAAACTGCTATTGAGGCTTCATAACCTGCCATGTTTATTTTTTCAATAGAAATGGTATTTAAATCCATCTCAGATACATAAAATTTCAATTGATCGACATACTCTTTTATATAAAATAGTGGACTCGCTGGGATTTGAACCCAGGACCCCTCGCGTGCAAGGCGAGTATTCTACCAGTCTGAACTACAAGCCCTCTCATAATTCAATTATTGTGAGTCTTTAATTGTTGTCTTTCTTCTGGTAAAGATTTTATTTGCATTTTTAAGTAATTTTTTATGGTACTTTTAGAATCTGAAGTGTCTCTTAAAACTGGTGATTCCGCCCCTGATTTCAGTCTAAAGGGAATTGATGATAACATACATTCGCTAGCTGATTATGATAAAAAAGGACTTTTGGTAATCTTCATGTGTAATCATTGCCCATATGTAAAAGCCAAAATTGAAGCGATAAAAGAAATTCATCAGAAATTCAAAGATCAGATTTCACTAATTGGAATAAACAGTAATGACTCGGATAAATATCCAGATGATAGTTTTGGGAGTATGAAAACAGTTGCAAATGAAAAAAACATTGCTTTTGATTACCTAGTCGATGAAAGTCAAGAAACTGCGAAGAAATATGGGGCAGTGTGTACACCTGACCCATTCTTATTTGACTCGGATAGAAAATTGGTCTTCCATGGTAGAATCGATGATGCAATGAATCCAGATGCTATAGCAACTGAAAAAGTTATGATAAATAATATTGAAAAGTTTCTCAACGGTGAAAAAATTGACAAGGATTTTGATCCATCAATTGGTTGTTCAATCAAGTGGAAATAACAGCAAACTTAAATGACCAAATCCAAGAAAATTTCTGAGGGCTCGTAGCTCAGCTTGGCTAGAGCGTTCGACTGATAATCGAAAGGCCATGAGTTCGAATCTCATCGGGCCCACATAATC
>CAZBHD010000077.1:0-7703 GCA_964491985.1 uncultured Candidatus Nitrosopelagicus sp.
GAGCAGAATGTGATGTTATAGTAATTGGTGCAGGACCTGCAGGGCTTACCGCATCTCGTGAATTATCATTAATGGGCTACAAAGTTCTAGTCATTGAGCAGAACAACTATCTTGGTGGTGGATACTGGCTTGGTGGTTACATGTTGAACCCAGTAACTGTAAGAGCACCGGCACAAAAAATTTGGGACGAGCTTGGTGTACCATACAAAAAAGTTGGTGAGGGATTATACCTGACTCCAGGTCCACATGCAGTTTCAAAACTTATTGCAGGTGCATGTGATGCAGGAGTTAAATTTTTGAATTTAACAAAATTTGATGATTTAGTTTTGCGTCATGGACGAATTGCAGGAATTGTTGTGAATTGGATGCCAGTTTCAGCATTGCCTCGTAACATAACATGTGTTGATCCCGTTGCGTTAGAGGCAAAGATGATCATAGATGCATCTGGTCATGATTCAGTAGCTGTAAAACGACTTGTCGATAGAAGTCTTGTTGAATGGAAAGGAATGAATCCAATGTGGGTTGAGAGTGGAGAGGAACATGTTGTTGAGAAGACTGGTGAAGTGTACCCAGGATTGGTTGCTGCAGGTATGTCAGTAACTGAGACACATGGATTAGCAAGAATGGGTCCAACATTTGGCTCTATGCTATACTCAGGCAAGAAGGCAGCAGAAATAACAGATCAAAAAATAAAAGAATTAGATAATACTATACCTAAAAAATCTGATTGAAACTAAAAAAAATAATTCTTTATGATGAACCTTCTGTTTCAGAAATTAATGTGCCTAATCTGGTGAAATTTTTAAAAGAAACTCTTCCAGTTGAAGTGATTGTTAAGGATAACTTTTTCAAAGGATTTTCTAGTCAACAAATTCAAAAAGTTTCTGAAGCTAGAGTTTTTGAAATAAATAAACCATTTCAACGTCATAAGCCTAACCAAAATGATTTAGAGTTGGAAGAAGAATTTTGTAAGAATTCAAAATCCATGAATGAAACGAAAAAACCTGAAGATGTAACTAACATATCCGAAGTTGTAATGTATGATGGATTTGAGATGCAGAAAGTTATTAGGGAGAACATATTAGATTTTGAAGATCAAACTCTATATGTAATTCTAACAAATCGATTCACTTGCACTTATGATGAATCTGATGCCAGGTATCATGGCCGTGCTGTAATATGTGCAAATCCCGCGATTATTTCAACTACCGGAATAATCGAGGCTCCAGCAAAATCAAGAGAGTTCTATATTGAAGCAATGGCAAATATGGCACAGGGACTAGATATCAAGTCAGTTAAAGAAAAACACAGTGGAGAGTTTTTGGTATATCACGATGAGAGATTATCCAAAGTTATTGAGGGTTATCTACTTCAAGTGATCTTTTACGTGTTGGCAGGGGAATCATTTTGTGATTATATGGATTGTAGACTGAATAATGCTCACTGGCAGAGAGATTTATTATACTCACAGATTGAGATCAGAAAACTTTGTGATAAACATCAAAAAATTCTAGACTCTCAGTGATGATTTAAATGTCAAAAACATTGAATTGAATTATGATATATGATGTTATAATTATTGGTGCTGGACCTGCAGGATATACAGCAGGGATATATTGTTCTAGAGCACGACATGACACTGTTCTTATTTCAGGTCTATTGCCTGGTGGACAGTTGATGAATACAACTGATGTTGAAAACTATCCGGGATTTGATGAAGGTATAATGGGACCTGATCTCATGCAAATTATGAGAAAGCAAACGGAACGTATGGGTACAAAAATTATTGATGACGTAGTAACAAGTGTAGATTTTAGTCAAACCCCACTCAAAGTTTCAACTGCATCTACCAATTTTGAGGCTAAAACCGTAATTGTGTGTACAGGAGCAACACCACGAAAAATAGGTATTGCAGGAGAGCAAACATTTGCTGGAAAAGGTGTCTCATATTGTGCTACGTGTGATGGTGCGTTCTTTCGAGGTGAAGAGCTTGCTGTAGTTGGTGGTGGTGACTCGTGTATGGAAGAAGCAACGTTTCTCACAAAATTTGCTTCAAAGGTTCACATCATACATCGCAGAGATGAATTTCGTGCAAGTAAGATAATGCAGGAACGCGCATTAAACAATGAAAAAATCACTGTGCATTGGAATAATACAGTTTTGGATATTAAAGGTGATCAAAAAGTGCAACAGGTTATTCTAAAAAATACGAAAACTGGAGAGGAGACCAGTATTGATTTAGCTGGAGTTTTTGTTGCCATTGGTCATGAACCAAATACATCATTATTCAAAAACCAACTTGATTTAGACGAAAATGGATACATAATTCTCAATAAAAACACCCAAACAAGTGTAGATGGTGTATTCTCAGCTGGTGATGTCCATGATCATAGATACAGACAGGCCGTAACTGCTGCAGGATATGGTTGTATGGCTGCAATTGATGTTGACAAATATTTATCTGAGCAAAAATAGAATCATCTTATTTTTTTTATAATAAATTCTAGGTCATTGCCATTTTTTTTCAAGTCCACAAGTTCATGTCCACGTGTACGACACATATCACTTATGTCATCTTCAGCAGCAGGGTCATCAGCAAGAACAACAAGAGTCTGACCAGTTTGCATTTTTGCAAGTTCAACAACTGTTTGCATTACAGGAGAAGGACAATACAATCCTCGTACATCTAGTTTTTTTTCTGACTCAGACATTTTCTACATTCTAATTTTTTTTGTCTATATTAAAATCTATTTGGTTTTGATATTACCTGTTTTGAATTTAAAATATCATTCTGGTGATAGTTGGTATATCTCTTGTTCTGAATGCATATGGATCATATCCCTCAAAATTAATTTTATATGAAATTCTTTTCAAACTAAATACTGCTAATTTGTATACTATATTCCAAAAATAATTTCTTCTGGTAGACATATAGAATTTGTGTGAAATGTTGAATAATGAAATGAATTTGGGATAGAATTCTCTAACATACCAATCAATGTATTCCTTTGAATTTTCTATTTTGTATTGTATATGTTGCAGAATTTCATTTCTTGAGACATAATCTGTATTTTCGATTGATACTCTCTTTTTTCTTAGGGCTGAAATTACATCATCAAGTGAATTTTCAGATTCTATTAAATTTGTACACCTGCCAATTGTAGAGACAACATGTGAATCACTTCCTGCTATCACATCTAAGTTATTTTCTTTAGCAAAAATCTCTGCCTTTTTATTAGAAAATATATCAATATTTGAACTGTTAAAAACCTCAAACAAATCACATTTTATAGAATCCTCACGTAGTGCATCTATTAGACTGAATGGGTGGGGGGCAACTGTTACTGCTCCTTGTGACTTTGCAGCGTCAAGTATCTCATCTAATGTTTGATTTGGTTTGATCTCTTCGGAAAGACCATAAACTAAGACGTGTGATTCTTTATCGGTTGTAATCTCTTCTGCAGGATATATTCTAAGTTTAGAAAATTTTTCATGGTTTTCCTTATACTCTAACATCTGTGTATAGCCATCCAATGTATTATGATTTGTTACAAATAATACATCTAGATCTGCTTTCAGCGATTGCTCAAGCTGTGCTGATATAGTTACATCACAATCAAATGGAGGTTCCAGATCACCCAAATGATCATTTGAGTAAACGTTATGGCAGTGAATCTCTGTTCTAAGATGGTTCATTTCTACAATCATCACTTTCTTTGAACTAATTAACTAACTGAATTATCTAAACAAATCGTCTTTTTCATCACGTATAACTGAACTAATACTTTCATCTTTAGATTCAAAATTATAATTTTTAATTACTGCAACAGGTGTTTTGTTTGTTTTTCCCATGACTAATTCAGATGCGGAACATAACTCATCTGCAACTGCTATCGCGGTAACACGCATGATTTTGCCAAATGTATCAGATTCACCTTCATAACTTTTTATTGATTCTATTCCAGCAATTCCAATTGCATGATCTGTTTGTCCTAATCTAAATGGGCGACCAAATGTATCTGAAATTAGTACTGCAGTATTTTTCCCTGTTATTTTAAGTATTGAATCTCTAATTTTTTTTGCTGATTTATCAGGATCTAATGGTAATAATGTGACAAATCCCTTCTCTACATTACTTTCATCAATTCCTGCGTTTGCACAAATAAAACCATGATTTGTTTCTACGATAATTACTCCGTGTCCCATTCTAACAATTCGTTTTGATTCTGAAAGAATTACCTCAACCAATCTTGGATCTTTCTCATATGCAGATGCAATTCCAACAGAAAGTTCAGAAGGAATTACAGAATGAAGGTTTATCACACGCCCTTCTTGTTTTGATATAATTTTTTGTGAGATTACTATAATATCACCGTCGCCAATTGAGGGGCCAGATGCTAGAATTATTCCTGGAATGTCATCGCCTGGTTGAATGTCTTCTTTGAATGTTAGTGGTATGATGTTAATACTCATCTTCTAAACTGACGTATTATGCATTATAATTGAATTTTTATTATAACTATACAGTTTGTAAGGGTGTTTTTAGTTTGTAATGACTATTAATGATAGGAATTATTTTTGAGAGGTCCTTTTCCTCTAGGCTAACTGTTGCCAAATCTTTAACAATATCCTGCGCTCTGTATGCAATTCCTAGTCCACAAATATCTAATAATTTAAGATCATTTGCACCATCAACAATTACTGCAATCTTATCTTTTGGTATACCCCACTCATCAATTTTTATTTTTGCCGATTTGGCTTTGTCTGAGTTAACATGAATTGTAACACCGTCTAACTTACCATCTTTAAAGTTCAATTCATTTGAAAAAACATAGTCCAGGTCAAGCTCCTTCACAAGTCTATCAGTCATTATAGTAAACCCGCCTGATACAGCTAAAATTTTCCACCCTGCTTGTTTTAAAGACATGCATGCTCGCTTTGCGCCAGTCATAATTGGTAATGATTCAGCAACTTCTACGCATGTCTCATATGTTATTCCTTTGAGTAGTTCTACTCTTTTTTGTAAACCTTCTTCCCAGTTAATCAATCCCTGTATTCCTTTTTTTGTGATATCCCAAATTTCCTGCTCTTTGTTTACTTTTTCAGCCAAAATAGGAAGATATTCAGCATCATACAGTACACCCTCTACATCAAAAATTGCTAACAATTGTATTCTATTTTCAAAGCAAGAATTCAATCATATAAAAGTTGAAACTTATTGTGCCGATCTATAATAGCTAGTATTAAATCACGCCTCAGACAACAAGCAATAGATCAAGTAAGATGGTAGATGAATTAGAACACAAATATGAAGTTGGAATAAAATCCAGAGAGGGTCGTCAAAAATTACCTGATGATGTTAAGCAAGAACTAAAAGCTTCTGGAATGATGGATGAGAAAGGTAAATTGAAGTTAAAAGGTGTCAGTCCAAAGATGCTAAAACGAATGAAACAAGAATATGTAGATTGTCCTGTGTTAAACGATGAAATACAATTTATACAGTGCTTTGTTTGCCCAAATTTTCAAAGTAGAGTAATGGGAAACGTTCTATGTAAAGGCGATAAACTGTAATTTTAGATATTTGCTGAAATACGCTTTATACTATTCACTATCTTCATTTTACGCTGAATGGATAATTCAGGCTCCAGTGTAACAAAGATTATCTTACGCTTGGTGTATATAGCAAACTGAGTTACTTTCTCTCTTTCAACATGTACATATCGAACCTTACCTAATTGTCTATCAAACTCCTTTCTCATTTTTCTCCTTTTGGCAACTTGTTTACAAAAATGCTCTTCTTGTTTTTGTGACTCTAATGATGATTTACCTTCCTTCATAATTCCCTCTACTATGTTACCATTATGATCAATTATTGATGCAAATCTCATACTGCCATCAAGGGCTACAATTTTTTCAACAATGTCTAAGAGATTTTGACCTGCCATGCTGAATGCAAATTATCCTGTGAATATATGTTTAATTTTTTGCTTCTAATACATAGAATTGATTGTAAAGAAGACTAAATAATTCCAAAATTATTGTCAAATTTATGGGAAAAGAGGCTGGAATAACAGTTAAGAAAAATGATGACTTTAGTGAATGGTATACCCAAGTTGTGATCAAGGCAGAATTAGCAGATTATGCGCCAGTTAAGGGTCTTATTGTTTTGAGACCAGATGGGTATTCAATTTGGGAGTCATTGAAATCATCATTAGATTCCAAGTTAGCTGCAACAGGACATCGGAATGGATTCCTACCAGTACTTATTCCAGAGTCACTTCTTGGAAAAGAAAAAGATCATTTCACTGGTTTTAATCCAGAAGTATTTTGGGTCACACATTCTGGCGATGGTGAGATTGGCGACAAGCTTGCATTACGTCCAACATCCGAAACATTAGCATACACAATGTATGCTAAATGGATTAGAAGTTGGAGAGACCTTCCACTAAAAATTAATTTTTGGAATTCTGCATTACGAGCTGAAATCAAAGGAACGAAACCATTTCTGAGAACTTCAGAATTTTTATGGCAAGAAGGTCATACTGCACATACTGATAAAGGTGAAGCTGAAAAAGAGGTCACTGATATTTTAGAAATTTACAAAAAAACCGTCGAAGAGGAGCTTGCAATTCCTGTAATTACCGGAAGAAAATCTGAAAAAGAGAAGTTTGTGGGCGCAGTCTACACACTCACAATGGAATCACTGATGCCTGATGGAAAAGCTCTCCAAATGGGAACGACTCACTTTCTTGGACAGAATTTCTCAAAACCATTCGAAGTAAAATATGCCGACAAGAATAATGTTGAGAGTTTTGTATGGCAAACATCATGGGGTGTGTCTTGGAGATTGATTGGTGGGATGATCATGGTACATGGTGATGACAAAGGTCTTGTGTTACCACCTAGAGTTGCACCAATTCAGGTAGTAATAATCCCAATATATCATTCAGATTAAGAGAGAGAAACAATTCTAGAAAAATCAAGAGATGTTAAAGATAAGTTAGAACGTGATGGCATTCGTGCACATTTAGATGATAGAGACCAAGTAACGCCTGGATTCAAATTCAATGACTGGGAAATGAAAGGAGTTCCAATAAGGGTTGAACTTGGTCCAAAAGATCTTGAGAAGTCCCAACTTATTCTTGTGCGAAGGGATTATGGACAAAAACAAGAACTCTCACTCACATCTTATGATAGTCTTGATGTTATTGCTCAATTAGATAAAATGCATGATGATATGTTTGCGAATGCAAAAAAAATTCTTGACGAAAGAACTGTCACCTTGGAAACTTACGGTGAATTCAAATCTGAATTAGAAAAAGGAATGCTCATCAAGGCACCGATATGTGATAATCCATCATGTGAGGAAAAAATAAAGGAAGAAAATGGTGCTGATATTAGGGTAATCCCAAATGGTTGTGAGGATGATGGCTCAAAATGCATCTATTGCGATGGTCAAAGCAAAATAAGACAACTCTATGCTAGAGGGTACTAAAAATAATTAATTCAAAAAAACTGCAACTGAATATGACATTAGAGCAGAATGAACCGAACACACTTTAAAAACAATTTGAAGAAACTCGCTCCAGAACTCTAGAACTAGTAAAAACGTTGGAAAAAGATGATTTCGGAGTGCAGACAGCATATTTTACGAGTCCAGTAAAATGGCACGTAGGACATGTTAGTTGGTTAAATGAGATTGT
>CAZBHD010000078.1:0-3002 GCA_964491985.1 uncultured Candidatus Nitrosopelagicus sp.
ATAACATACTTCATAACCAAATTCAGAACCATTATCAGAACCAACATCAGAACCAACATCAGAACCAGTAGCAGAACCAACACCAGAACCAGTAGATAAAACACTCGCTGAAGAAATCCTCAACAATGATGATACTAAAGAGACGTCCTAGAAAAAATAATTAATTTGGTTATAATACACAAGTCATGATTACTGTTAATTTTACAGGTGGTGCAAAAAAATGGTTTAACATTGCTCAACTTATTATCGAGAAAAACGATCTAACCATAAAACAACTTTTAAAACATCTTATTGAGATTAAACCAAATAATACTATAGATTTTGATGAAAAAAATCTATTGATTGCAGTTAATGGTATTGACTCATCTGCATTACACGGTTTTGAAACTAGGCTTAAGCCAAATGATGTTATAAATATAATACCAGTTATACATGGTGGATCTCACAAAAGAATTAATTTCAAAATTTCCAATCAAAACATTGAGTTGTTTCACTTTAAAAAACTTCAAAACATTGACAATAATTTTCTAGCATCTCTAAGAGCTGAATTTCCTGATCTATTAATACAAGCAGTATCTTCTAATTTTATTTTGAATAGAGAACACATAAAAAAAATTATTTCATTATCATTTTTAGCAAAAAAACATAACATGTTACTTTCAAAAAAATTAGAAATGGATATTTTATTGCGATTTGCTGGCACAACACAAATTGCTGACGCAATAAATAATCTTGGAATAAGAAAAAATCACCATTTTGTACTGATAGCAATAGGAAAGAAATTATCTTTAAATAAACTGTATCAAATCATTTCTCCAGATTTAATTAATCTATTTACTAATAATCATCCAACTAAACTCAAAAGATATTTCAATATTTCAAACAATAATATCGCTTCAATAAATTCAAAAACCCCATTAGAGGATTTGCTTATAGAAAAGGCCTCAATCTTAATCTAATCGCTTAAGTTTACTTACACTCAAGATAGAGTTGCTTGGAAGTATACTAACTCCTGTTTCATTTCCAATAATTTGAATTATGATTTCCCAGTCAGGTCTTTCCAAAGATACATGATTAGTTAATAATTTTGCAATATTAGAAATGATTTCATTCCGAATTAATTTTGAATCTCTTCGCTCAATAGAAATTTTATACGTCTCATTTGGATCTATTAATGGAATTAGATCTGCAACATTTTGCTTAATTGTGATTAGATCTGTCTGACAAGTTTTCTGAATTGGGATAATCCTTGAACAATATCGTAATTCCCAAGGCTCATTCTCTATTTTATCCCTAAATTTTTCTATTAATTCGAGTATTTTTAACCCAGTTTCAATTTTTATAATTCCTGAAAATTGGGTTTTCAAAACACTGGAATTTGAATCTCCAAACTCATCTAATAATTTACTAACTTCGTTTATTGCTTTTAATTCCATATTTCTTGGACATGTAATTAGTAGATTCAAAGTCCTCTAACCAAATCAGTTTCAGTTACACCACCATTTCTTAAAATTTTGATATTTCCATTTTTAATTTCTATAATTGTAGATTCACCAGAACTTTGTATTATACCACCATTTAGAAAAAGATCACAGTCTGGAGCTTCATTTTGGAGATTTTGAGGATCTGTAAATGGTTTTTTTCCTGAAATGTTTGCACTTGTTCCAACAATTAACTTACATTCTTTGAGGAATGACAAGATGCATTTATTGTTTGGAACACGTACTGCAAGAGTAGCAGAACCTCCAGATATTTGTTTTAACTTATCATCTTTTAGTGGTAATACTATTGTTAATTGACCTGGCCAGAATTTATCAGCAATTCTATCTGTGATCTCATCAAATTTCACAATATTTTCTAAAACTTGCTTTGAATATCCTAAAACTGGTAATGGCTTTGCTTCATCTCGCTTTTTCACTCTGTAAATTCTATCTACAGCCTTTTGATCGTATGGATTACAGCCTATTCCATATACTGTATCTGTTGGAAATATGACAATTTTTCCATTTTTGATTGCTTGGGTAATTCGTGCTATACCAGCAGGATTATTTGACACTTGTTCCATAAACTTGTTTAAAACTTGATAAATAATTAGATTGTTAAACCAAAACCATCTGTAAACTCTGAGAATGTTCTGTAGGCTTGAAGGAATTCTCTTCCAGACATACTTATTTTATATTTATTAGCCCTATCTGAGTTTACTTGTTCAAGAAGTCCTTGAGAAACTAGATTCTTTAAAATTTTTGAAAGTCTTCCATGTGAAATATTTGCCTTCCTAATTAAATGGGTAATTGTTGCACCATTTTTTTCAATTGTATCTTGCTGTGCTACATCTAGTATATCAGTAACAATTACTATTTGTGTTCTGTATATACCCATTTTAACTAGATTTGATTCAAAATCTAACTATAGATCATATTACAATATTTTCAATATACTAAAAACATAAAAATTTTTGACCGAGTAAAATTGTTAAAATTTACGCATGATTTTCAAAGTCATCTTTGAAGTCATCTTCAAACTCGTCATCTAATTTTATTTTTCTCATTGGTAATTTTGAAACGGGAATAAATAAAGAAATTAATCCTGTAACTTTGATAATAATTGAAATTGAATAAAGTATGGATTCGGGGAAAACAAATGAGTACCATGCAATGAATTCTCCAAAAGCCAAAAGTGCTAACCCAATTCCTACTGCAAGTGCACCTTTTTGTTTTCCTTCTAAAAATGAAACAAAAGTTTCAATGGCACCATAGACTAGTAAAATAAAAGAAAATGATCTAATTATATGCTCTATCGTCATAGTTGATAAGAAAAATAATGGAAGTATACCTACTGATCTAAAGTAACGGGATTTTGGAAAAAATGATTTTATAGTATGAGAAAACGCAATGAAGAAATATCCTATAGTTTGAGTCCCTAATCCTAATGCTTGAATACCGCGATTGATTTTTCCTTCTTCTAAATAAACCGAGTCGATCATGTATCCTAGCCAGATTATC
>CAZBHD010000079.1:0-3915 GCA_964491985.1 uncultured Candidatus Nitrosopelagicus sp.
GTTTTTACAGCACCAAATATTGCATTTGAATCATCATCTTCAGGATCCTCAAGTGCAAGCCGTTGTGCAGCTTCAAGACATGCATTTCGTCCAACTACTGGAGATACAATCCCAGCCTTCTTACCAATATCATCGTCTCTATCAATACATATGACTAGTAGCTTTGAGACACTAGTGGATTCAATATCATTCTGCAATTTTTTACTAACTGGCATAGGCTATATTATCACAAAATTACCTTTTAATGATTTCCACCTTTTAAAAATATGATAGTTAGTATTTACTCACGGTCTTGACTGAGTTGAAAGTTTGGCAAATTCACTAGATTCCTCTTGGAATTTCTCAATTTTCTGTAATATGTTTTCAGTTTCACTATTTGCAGAACCTTGTATTTGGACATTTGCTAATGCCATAACTTCTCGAATATATGAATTAGAACTACGCAATGATTCTAAATAATTTAGGTAACTCTCATGCCATTCTTCTGGTGCATCACTCTCAACTAATTCAATAATTTGCGAATTTATCTGTGATGCAGATATTTCTGCAACTGCGATTAATTCTTCTGGTGTTATATCACCGTTAGTCATTTCCGAGAGAGATGTATCTACAGCATCTATGATAATTTCATGACGTGCATCAATTCCATCCAAATGTGATTCAAAATCAGTTACTACAATTGTCATTTTTGGATTATCAGGAATTTGCCAGACAGAAAAACTAGCGGCTGTAATTGCAATTAAGACTACTATTGTAATAACAATGCCTTTTTTTGATCTCAACGAAAATTAGTATTTTGGTTACTATATTACTATTTGAATTTTTAACTTTACTAAAACATAATTTTGAGATTATTTCTATAAATGTCATAAAATAACAAATAATGTTCGTTTTTTGCCTTGAATATTATCAGACATATAAAAAAAATCATTTACATCTAGCATCAAGTAAAAAATTATTCACATTATCTTTCTAAATATGAGCAAGTTTTGGTGTTGATATATGACAACAGCATATTGTGTAAAATGTAGAGAAAAAAGAGAGATAAAAGATCCTCAAGAAACTCAATTAAAAAATGGACGACCAGCAGTTAAAGGTACTTGTCCAGAATGTGGAACTAATGTTTTCCGAATAGGTAAACCTTAGAACACCTTTTTTCTATACAAACCCATATAGTAGGATCTCTAGACTCATTTGTATGGGTAAAGATGATTACGTAAAACTTCTCAAGAGAATTGAAAATAATATTTCAAAAAAATCAGATACTGGTAATAGATTTGAATTGCCTGTTGTGGATGTAACATGGGAGGGTAAAAAAACAATTCTGAGAAATTTTATCGAGTTTCCTAATGCACTTAGGAGAGATCCCTCAACAATTTTACAATATCTTTCAAAAGAATTTGCGGTGCCTGCAGAACGTGTAGGCGATAAAGTAATTTTTGTAGGTAAGCGTGATCCTGACGATTTTAAAAGATTATTTGAGATATATCTTAAAGATTACATTGAATGTCCAACATGCACTAGCCCCGATACAAGAGTTGAGAAAGAACATAGAATCTCCTTTTTGATTTGTGAAGCATGTGGAGCAAAATCTACAATAAAAGGCAAATATGCATAATGCTATTCGCTTCTAAATTGATTACGAGTAGTGGTAACACAATATTAAATATCTGCGATCCTGATCTTGTGAATAAAATAATCAAAGATGGAAACACAGAAATTAAAATAAGTTCGAGTTACTATAAGGAAAATATAATTGATGAAATTGAAGCTGAAAATCTATTACAAAAGTGCACTTCAGCAAATATGGTTGGGGAAAATATAATTTCATTATCAATAAAATTAGGAATTGGTTCAGAAAGAGGAATAAGACGAATTGATGGAATTCCTTTCTTGATTATCTTTAAAATGTGATCATCACAATTATATACAAAAAATATAGTTTTAAGTTGTGGGAAAACGAAAAGTACTGAATGAAAGTGCATTAAAAGAAATTCGATTAGCCGAGGAAGGTGAACTTTATGGTAGAGTAATAAAACTACTTGGAAGTGATCAGGTTCTTGTAAAGTGTACAGATGAAATAACACGGCGTGGACGAATACGTGGTAAATTGAAACGAAGAATTTGGATCAGGGATAAAGATATCGTTCTAATCGCACCATGGGACTTTAAAGAACAGGAACGTGGAGATATCGTATGGCGTTTTACATTACCACAAGTTGATTGGTTAAAAGATAATAATCATATATCAAAAGATTTCTAAATATTAGAAATGAATTTTACATGGTAAACTAATTGATTTTATTGTCTGATAGAATAGATGAAAAACTAGAATCAAAAATTAATTCAGAGTTATCCAAAAAACGAAGATCCAGATCATTAAATGATGGATTTAAGAAAAATAAAGTTGTTAATGAGGTTTTAGATAAACCTACAATCTTTGAATTGTATGAACTTATCAAATCAGATATCATTGTTTATGTAAACGGAGTTGTAAAGGCAGGAAAAGAATCTGTTGTTTTTTGGGCTATTGGACCTAACGAATCAAATATCGCACTAAAGATATATCTTGTAACAACATCAAACTTCAAAAAAAGATCTCAATATCTAATAGGCGATCCACGTTTCTCACATGTGAAGAAGGGCACCAAGAATATTGTCTATCTTTGGGCAAAAAAAGAATTTAAGAATATCTCACAATGTTATGAATGCGGTATTCCCGTAGTAAAACCAATTCATGTTTCAAAAAATATTCTCGTAATGGAATTCGTTGGTGATCGTGGAAAACCAACAAAAACCCTACTTGAATCCAATGTGGACGAAAATGATTATTTTCAATGTATCCAAATTATAACTGATTTATTTAATAAAGCAAAGTTGATTCATGGAGATTTTTCTGAATTTAATATCTTTAAGACAGATAATGGTCTTAAGATATTTGATCTTGGATCTGCTGTTGATCTAAATCACCCTAAAATGATTGAATTTTTAAAAAGAGACATTAATAACATAAGCAATTTCTTTGTAAAGCGAGGACTGACAGTAGAGAATCCTGTTGATGTAATCGCTAGGATAATAAAATGAGCTATGAAAAATTAATTCGTATACCAACAGATATAATTGGGGCATTAATTGGAAAATCTGGAAATACTAAAAGACTTATTGAAAAAAAATGTTCAATAAATCTGGATATTGACAGTGAAAATGGTGAAGTATTGATTACAGCAGCAAAACTTACTGAAGATATAGAGCCATTCAAGGCTGTTGAAATTGTTTCTGCAATTGGAAGAGGATTTTCACCTGAAAATGCAATGAGATTACTTAGAGGTGAAAATTCTTTACATATAATTGACTTGAGAGAGTTTGTGGGAAAGTCTGTAGATCAAATTGAGAGAGTTAAGGGTAGAATTATTGGAGAAGGTGGCAAAGCAAGATTAAACATTGAAAATTTAACAAATGCATTGATTACTGTTTATGGTAGAACTGTTGCTATAATAGGTGAACCAAACCAATTAAGATTAGCCATCGATGCTATATCATCGCTGTCAAATGGAAGTATGCATGGTCCAGTTTATAGTAAATTAGAATCTGCACGAAGAAAAGAAAAATCAGAAAAGTCACAGTTATGGGAAGATCAAAATGTCTTCTAAGGAAGAATTAAATCAAATCTCACCTAGTGAATTTTTTTATCGTAATCGTGATCTTGCTGGCTTTAGCAACCCTACACGTTCACTGTATACGGCTGTACGTGAATTCGTAGAAAACTCTCTAGACGCATGTGATCATAGTGGAACCTTTCCTAATATTCATATGACTATCAAAGCAGTGGATTCAGAAAAACCAGATCCTAAACAATACATATTGACAGTTAAAGACAATGGTCCTGGTATACCATCAAAACATGTCCCACTTGCG
>CAZBHD010000080.1:0-22347 GCA_964491985.1 uncultured Candidatus Nitrosopelagicus sp.
AAGACCTTTTGATTCAGCCTCGGAATGACCAATAGCCTCTTTTAATGGCATCCCAAGATTTCTATGTAAATCATTCATTTTTTTAACAGAATCATGATAGTATAATGGATCCCAATTACTAAACAACTGTGAGATTGTTTGGGACTTACCTAGTTCATATCCAAGTAGGAGAACTGGTTTTCCTTTAGAATACAAAGAGGAAATAATTTCATTTACTTGTTTAACTATATCACTAACTTCAGGAAAGGCAAACTCAGGTAAACCAAATGTGCACTCTGTGATAAGAGTTTTACATTTTGGAATTTTTGCCCCTTTAAGAAATCCTCTACTGCGAAGGGTGATGTCACCAGTATAAAATATATCATCAAAAAGAATTCCTTTTGAGCCTAAAATATGACCAGTGTCAACCAAAGAGAAGTTTTCCAGATTTTCACTAGCATGAAATGAATATCCACGAAGTTTAGCTATTTCACTTGTTTCATGTGATGCCAAAACTGTTCCAGATCCACCATTTGGTAGATGATCAATATGAGCATGAGAAACAAAATTAATCCCATCAGATATTATTTTTTTAGGATCAAGATAAACAGATGATGTATTATTTTTGCATCTAATCCCATTTTTTAATAACTGAATCTTTCTCACATCATCTAGATAATTAGTTTGATTATAAATTACAAGTTTCATAAAATATTAACAAACATGTAACGTTAGAAACTCAGGTAATGTTTGATAGAATTTCATCTTGAAAATCATGATATTTTTTTACATGTGGTGAAAATTTTAAAGATTTTCCAATATTTTTAACTGCTAAAATACCAAAGTTGGTTTCAGGGATACCAAATTTACTATATTTTGAGTTAGGTGGCCCCGTTATGCCATGACTAAAAAGTTCAAAATAATGTTTTGAAACAAGGTAAAAAAATTCACTGGCTTTTAGTGATTCTTTTTCATTATTAGTTAATTCGACGAGTGATGTTTTAGGTAATTTGGAATAACGTGAGCCAAATTCCCCTAGAGATACTTCAGTATATTCATAATCATCTAAAATTGTATTAGAATCAAAATCACGTAGTTCTTTAATAGAAATTTCGCCAAAAATCTTTCTTTTTTCCTGCTCGAAATCCATTTACAGTGACACCAAAACTAAACACCAGCCATAGCAAATATACCATATGCAAGAACAAATACACCTATCAATATGATAGTCTTGGACAGTAATCCCATGAATATCTAAAACTGTTTTATAACATAAGTTTTCTTTAAAATGAGATTTGCCTAACAATACAATGCTTTATTTTAACGAGAAATAGATTATAGTCATTGCTACATTTAGGAATTCTAATTTCTGGGAGAGGGAGCAATATGGAAGCAATTCTAAAGGCAATAAAAAAACAAAAAATTCCAATTAAACCTTCTGTTATAATATCAAACAATCCAGATGCCAGAGGGTTAAAAATTGCGGCAAAGCTTGGTGTAAAAACAGAAGTGGTAGAAAGTAAAAGTTTCAAAGGTAGTAGAACTGATTATGATAAGAAACTAATTTCTAAGTTAGTCGAAAACGGTGTTACACAAAGAAATGGTGTTGTATGTCTAGCAGGGTTTATGCGAATTATCAGTCCATATTTCATAAAAAAATACAGGAATCGCATTTTGAATATACATCCATCATTATTACCTGCATACCCTGGACTTAATGCACAGAAAAAAGCATTAGAAAATGGCGCAAAATATTCTGGATGCACTGTACATTTTGTTGAGGAAGGTGTTGATTCTGGTCCAATATTACTTCAAGCAATTGTCAAAGTAAATTATAGTGATACAGAAGATAAACTCTCAAAAAGAATTCTTTCAAAAGAGCATAAAATCTATCCACAGGCAGTAAATCTTGTTGCACGAAAAAAGATTCGTATTGTGGGAAGACGAGTTAAAATATTAAGCTAAGAATTAGAGCCGCCAAAGAAATACAACACTGTAAGTTTTTTTGTGTTTCCAAAAAAATAGTGCTCAACATTCTTGGGAACAAAAAATGCCTTTCCTGATTTTATACTATAATCAGTTTTGTTTATACGCAAAAATCCATTTCCACTTAGTACATAATACATTTCGTCAGAATTATGCGGTTCCTGTGTATCATCTTCACCAGGTTTTAAAGATAGAACGCCAGCTGCCAATGAATCCCTATTAAGAAATGTATTGAAATATGAGTTTGAATTAGAAATTTGCTTTAGATATGTCTCAGTATCGTATTCGTATTTCATATAATAAATTAACAATTTGTATCTAAAAACATTAGCATAGTGTGATTAAATAATAACAAAGTTCCAAATTTGTTCATGACAGCTACTAAAATAGATGGTCTAGAAGTTGCAAAAAGTATCAAGCAGGAAATAGCAAAGATTGTTGAAAGTCTAAAATCACAAAATGTCTCACCGTGTCTTGCAACAATCCTTGTTGGTGATAATTCAGCTTCTCAAACATATGTCAAAAACAAACACAAAGCATGTGAAGAGACTGGTATAATTACAAAAGATCACCGACCGCCAGCTGAAACATCACAAAATGAATTAAACGAATTAATAGACATGCTAAATGAGGATTCGTCTGTTCATGGTATACTAGTGCAACTACCACTTCCAAACCATCTCAATGAATTTGACACGATCACTAGAATTCTTCCAGAAAAGGACGTTGATGGTTTAACACCTCATAATACTGGATTACTTGCTACAGAAAAAGCAGTACTCAAACCTTGCACTCCTTCTGGTATTATCGAAATGCTAGACTATTATAAAAAATCACTAGAAGCAAAAAATATTGTTGTCATAAATAGAAGTAATTTAGTTGGTAAACCACTATACCATCTATTACTGCAAAAGAATGCAACAGTTACTACATGTCACTCAAAAACAAAAGATTTGAAAAAAAAATGTCAAGAGGCAGATATTGTGATAACTGGTGTTGGAGACAGAGACAAGTTTACACTTACATCTGATATGATCAAGGATGAAGCCATTGTGATTGATGTTGCAACAACTCACCATAATGGTAAGCTTAAGGGTGATACAGATTTTGATGATATAATTACAAAAGCATCGTTTGCATCACCTGTGCCTGGCGGTGTAGGTCCAATGACAGTTGCAATGCTTTTAAAAAATACGGTAACGGCTGCTGCATTAAGTAAGGGAATTGCCATCAAATCCTGAAAAAGCGGCATTGAGACAAATGCTGCTTGAAAAAAGAGATTCAACATCATTTGATTTAATACAAATTCATAGTGAGAAGATTCATTCACGACTAAAAAAGATCAAATCATTTTCAACTGCAGAGTCTATTGGATGCTATTATTCTATTGGAAGTGAGGTTCAAACTAAACCAATAATTCAAGATCTTCTAAATCAAAACAAAAAGGTATCATTACCAAAAATAATGAATGATATTCTAGTCTTTAGATCAATTAAAAACTTCAATAAGCTTGAAAAGGGTAATTTTGGTATTTTAGAACCCAAAGATGATTGGCCAGAAGAAAAATCATTTGATGTTATTTTAGTTCCTGCAATTGGACTTACGAAGGGAGGTGTAAGATTAGGATATGGACATGGATATTATGATAAATTTCTTGCAGATAAATCAGTTACCAAAATTGCGTTAACATATAGTAAGCAAATCGTTAAATCAATACCCTCTTCAGATTATGACATCAAAATGGATTGGGTTGTTTCTGAAAGCGAGTCTATTCTAACATCAGAATGAATCTAGACCCTTTTTGCCAATATCATTTCTAAAATATTTACTTTCGCAGTTAATTTTCTCATTTGCAATATAGGCATTTTCTATTGCATCTTTTAGTGTCTCACCGAGTGTAGTTACACCCAAAACTCTTCCACCATTTGTGAATATTTTGCCATCATTTTTTTTTGTGCCTGCATGAAATACATTTGTATTATTTGGAATATTTTCTAACCCTGAAATTTGATCGTTTATGGGATATGAATTTGGATAACCTTTTGATGCAATTACAATACAAACTGCATATTGTTTTTTCCAAGATATTTTTGATAGTTGGTTTAGTCTCCCTTCTGATGCAGCAGTTAAATATTCTAGTAAATCAGAATCAAATCGCATTAAGATTGGTTGACATTCGGGATCACCCATTCTAACATTATATTCTAAGACATATGGTTTCTTATTGTAAATCATAATACCGGCGTACAAAAATCCCTTAAAGTTAATACCTTCTTTTTTTAATGCCAACATTGTTTTATCAATAATCTCTTCCTGAATTTTTTTTTCTAATTCAGTATCGATTATAGGTGTAGGTGAATATGCTCCCATTCCACCCGTGTTTGGTCCTTTGTCACCATCAAAAATTCTTTTATGATCTTGACTTGTTGCCATAGGAATGCCAACATTACCATCACATAATGCAATGTATGATGCCTCTATGCCATCCATACGTTCCTCAATGATGATTTTCGAGCCTGCATCTCCAAATGTTTTATCAACTAGTATTTTGTCAATTGCAGAAAATGCTTCATCTTTGTTACTACACACAATAACACCTTTTCCAGCAGCAAGACCATCTGCTTTAATGACAACATTTTTCTCATAATCATCGACAAATTTTTTTGCTCTGTCTGGTTCATCAAATATTTGGAATCCAGCCGTTGGAATATTATTCCGATTCATAAACTCTTTTGCCCATATTTTGCTAGATTCTAATTGGGCTGCATCTTGTGTTGGTCCAAAGATTGGAAGATTTTTTGCATTGAATTTATCAACTATTCCGTTTGCCAGAGGGGCTTCAGGTCCCACAATAGTAAAGCAGTTTTTATCTGCTGCAAAATCTACTAATTCATCTATTTGATCGATTTGGATTGGAATATTATTTTCTGTTCCGCCATTTCCTGGTGCAGTAAATACATTCTCAACATTTTTTGATTGAGAGATCTTCCATGATATTGCATGCTCACGTCCACCCGAACCTACAACTAGAACATTAACCACAAAATTATAATTTAATTCTGATATATATTTCCAAGATAGTTAATCCTCATATTCATATAGAGATAAGATTCAAGTCGGATAATGGAATTAGTTGATCAGTTTGACGCAAGGCAGATTGAAAAAAATGTCAAAGATCACTTGAAGGGGCAAAATGTATCTGAACTTATTTCAAAGTCACCAGATAAAAAAAATGAGATTATGTTTATTGAGGGACCGCCAACTATGAATGGCAAACCTCATGCAGGTCACTTGCGTGGAAGAGTTTTCAAAGATTTATGGTATAGATATAATGTACTTTCTGGGAACAGTGTAATCTTTAATGCCGGTTGGGATACACAAGGACTGCCAGTTGAATTACAAGCTGAAAATGAACTTGGTATCAAGAAAGGTCGGAAAGACGATAGAACTGATGCAGAAATTGAAGAACTTGTTGTTGCCTGTAAAAAAATTATAAAAAAATATCATGCTGAATGGGTGGAAGCTGATGAAGATCTCGGAATTTCTCTAAACCATGAGGAGGATATTGCATACTGGACATACAAAGACGAATTTATTGAAAGAGAGTGGAAACTACTCAAAAAAGCACACGAAAATGGAGTTCTAACTGAAGGTCATAGAGTTGTAGCATACTGTCCTAGTTGCTTAACATCTCTTAGCCACTCTGAAGTCAATCAAGGATATGAGGATAAGAAAGATCCATCACTGTTTTACAAAGTAAAACTACGTGATGAGGAAAAATTTTTGATTGTCTGGACAACAATGCCGTTTACTCTTGTAACCGATGCAATGGTTGGAACTAATCCAAATGAGGAATATGTTGAAGTGAAAGTTGGAAATGAAGTATGGATTCTTGGAAAAATAAGACTAGAAGAGTTTATGGTTGAAGTGAATATTGAGGATTATCAAATTATAAAAACAGTTTCTGGTTCAGATTTTGAAGGAAAAAAATACATACATCCACTTTTAGATCAGATTCCAGAACTTGCAAAATTATCCCAAAAGGATAATTATCATGTTGTAGTATCTGAAGAATTTGTTGATGTGAACACAGGAAGTGGTTTAGTGCATCTTTCACCAGCAAATGGTGAGGAAGACTACAATATAGCAACTAAAAGAGGGGTTGATGTTTTTAGTCCAATTGACGATGAGGTAAACTTTACTGATGATGCAGGAGAATATTCCGGCATTCATGTGCGTGAAGCTGACCAGAAAATTATAGATGAAATTACAAAAAGAAATGCACTAGTAAAAAGAGGAAACATTAAACATAGTTATCCTCACTGCTGGCGCTGTAATAATCCATTAGTTTGGTTAGCACGAAGAGAATATTTTTACATGTTAGATAGACTTGATGACAAAGTAATTAAGGCTGCAGAAGATGTTACATATTTTTTTGATCAGCCAAAGAACAGATTTCTAGAAATCATAAAGGAAAAACATCCATGGTGTATCTCACGTGAGAGGTTTTGGGGATGTCCAATTCCAATTTGGAAATGTGATGAATGTGGACATGTGGAACGATTGTTTTCGCGAAAAGAGATTATTGATGCTGCAAACGAACTTCCAGATGGTGAAAATTTTGAACTTCATAGACCATGGATTGACAATGTTGTCATTAATTGTAAAGAATGTAATGCAAGGATGAAACGAGAGGAGTTTGTACTGGATACATGGCATAATAGTGGCTCAGCTCCATTTGCATCACTAACTGATGATGAATATGAACATAAAATACCTGCCCCATTTTTTACGGAAGGAATTGATCAGACACGTGGATGGGCTTATACATTACTTGTCGAAAACGTGATTTATAATAATAAACCGATATCGCCATACAAATCATTTCTATTTCAAGGTCATGTATTAGATGAGAATGGAAACAAGATGAGTAAAAGTAAAGGTAATGTTTTAGAGGCATCTGATCTTTTAGATAAATACCCTGCTGATCTAATTAGATTTTATTTTATGTGGAAGGCAAGTCCAATTGAACCACTCAACTTTAGCATCAAAGAATTAATGTCTAGACCATTTCAAGTAATCAGTACTCTGTATCATCTCCATTTGTACTTTAAACAAAATAGTGAATATGATAAATTTGATTCTAAATCATCAACAATTCAATGGGCAAAACAAAATGATTTACTAAATGCACCAGATATTTGGCTACTATCAAAATTACAAAAAATGATTCAAAAAACAACTCAATGTAATGACAATTGTAAATTTCATGAATCAGCCAGAGCTATTGAAGACTTTTTGATTAATTCTCTAAGTCAGATATACATTCCAATCACTAAATCTGAGCTATGGGCAGAAGATGAATCAAAAAAAGATAGGCGATTTACTATTTATGCAATTCTTGCTGAAACATTGAAAGCACTTGATATCCTAATACATCCATTTTCTCCATTCACAAGTGAGTATCTTTATCTTAGTATTTTTGGAGATAAAAAAAATATACTTTTAGAAAACTGGCCTAGAATTAATGAAGAATTAATCGATGAGCAAATTGAAGTGTCATTTGATTTAATGAAAGAAATAGTATCTATTAGTGCCGCTGCAAGAATGAAAGGAAAAATAAAACGTCGATGGCCATTAGAAAATGCACTAATCTGCGTAGGTAAGGGGCAAAAAGAAATCTTAGAATCATTGTCTGAGTTATTAAAGACGCAGATTAATGTGGAAAAATTTGAGATTTTTGAGGTAGAAAATCAAGACGGATTGAAACAATTTGTAGAATTACGAAAACTAGGATTGCCTGTTATTCCAAAGATTGAATTGGAACGAAAGGCAATAGGTCCAAAAGCTAAAGGAGATATGGGTAAATTACTCAAAGTATTCTCAGAAACCAATCCCGATAAGATTATAGAAAAACTAATCGAGGCAGATTCATACGGATTTGATGTAGGTTCAAATAAAATTATCTTGAATGTGGAAGATTTTGTTATAGGATTTGATGTACAAGATAATTATCAGTTCTCGAATAGAGGAAACCTAGTTGCTATATTATCAGTTAAAAGAAATCAAGATATGATGGCGAAAGGACTTGTAAAGGATCTTGCAAGACGACTACAAACTTTACGCAAAGAGCGTGGGTACAATCCTACAGATATTTTAGGCATGGCGTCAATTTTAGATCTGGATGAGGAATCACTCGAATTAGTAAGAGAAAGAGTGGATGAAATTGCCTTTTTGGTAAGGGTGAAGGAGGTCAATTTTGAAGAATCATCTAAAGAATACAAGAATGATGACATTGATGGTCAAAAAATTCGCATATCTGTTGAGTAATTGAGAAAACGTTGACAATTGATCAAACTTGTAGATACCAAATTAGGTTAAATAGAAAATTTACCATTAGTATACATGGTAAAACAAATCAGCCTTGATACTTGGTCTACAGATAGACTAAATGAACTTCTTAGAAAAGGCACAAACATTGTTACACAGACTAATCTGCCAATTGTTCTATACAGGGAAACTCTTGAGGAAACAGAGGGTTCTTATGAAGAATTGATCTGTACACTTACATCTGAACATGTAGTTGAACAAGTAGTAACCTCAGGTGGTATGGTAATTCCAAGTATCAAACAACAAACAGTTTTTTCAATTGATGAGTTTCCAGGCACATTACTTAAAAAAAGCAAAGATCGTTTTTCACAAGTAGTTGACTTGCTAGAAGAAAATTTCGGTTAATATCAAACAGAATATAAAGTCCTCAATTAGAAATTGAATAATGCGACTTTTGGAATATCAGGCAAAAGAGATTTTTAAGGAATTTGGAATAAGAACTCCTGAAAGTATTTCGTCTAGCGATATTGAAAAAGGTAGAAATGATGCAAGGGAACTTGGCTATCCTTTTGTGATAAAAGCGCAGGTCCCTGTTGGAGGAAGAGGGAAGGCTGGCGGTATTCAGAAATGCAGTAGTGATGATGAATTTGAGATAAAATACCCTCAGATTCTTGATATGACAATAAAGGGTGAGAAGACTAGAGCCATCTTATTAGAAAAAATGGCTGATATAGAAAAAGAATTGTATCTATCATTGTTTTTGAATCGTAGTAAAAGGTGCTACACTGTAATTGCTTCATCAGATGGAGGTGTAGAAATAGAATCTGTGAAAAATCAAACTATCAGAAATGTAGGTTTGGGAGATGTAGATGATGAAATTGCAAAAGAGGTAGCTAATGAAATTGGTCTTAGTGGTAAACAGGAATCTGAATTTGTTGATATGCTAAAAGGGCTGTCAAAACTCACAGTTGAGAAAGAGGCAGAGCTAGCAGAGATTAATCCACTTGCAATATTAAAAGATGGAACGTTGATGGCTCTTGATGGAAAAATAATGACTGATGATAATTCGAATTTCAGACACCAGGAATTATTAAAATATCAAGAGAAATCTGAATTAGAAGAACAAGCTGAAAGAAGTGGTTTCTCTTTAGTGGAATTAGATGGTAATATCGCAGTGATTGGTAACGGTGCAGGTCTTGTAATGTCAACATTTGATATGTTGGCTGACAATGGTGGTAAGCCTGCAACATTTCTAGATGTTGGTGGTGGTGCAACTACCGAATCAGTATATGAAGCACTAACGTTGATTAGTAAAATGAATAAAGTAAAAGGAATTTTAGTTAATCTTTATGGTGGTATAGTTAAAACAACAACTGTTGCATCAGCGTTTATTCAAGCATATGATAATAAAATAATTGATCTTCCAGTATTTGCAAGATTAATGGGTGCTGAGTCGGATAAGGCAAAAGAGATGTTGTCAGATACAAAAACACAGATGTTCGATTCAGTTGAAGATGCAATTAACTCAGTAGTGTTAGAGGTGAACAAATCTGGTTAACATCTATGAGATTTTAAGAGGTAGTGAGGATGAAAGTGGTAATTATCAAAAGCAACCAGTAATTGTTCAAGGTATTACTGGAAAATATGGTTCAGTGCATACAAAATTAATGATGGATTATGGTACAAATATCGCAGCTGGTGTTACGCCGGGTAAAGGTGGTCAAAAGTTTGAGAATAGTGTACCTATCTATAATACTGTCAAAGAGGCAATTGATGCATCTGGCGCACAAATTGCAATAATTTTTGTTCCTGCAAAATTCTTTCTTGCTGCTGCAAAAGAGGCTTTGGATGCTGGAATTAAGTTACTAGTGGCTATTCCTGAGCACGTACCTATTCGTGATACTATGCAAACAATTGAGTTGGTTAAACAAAAAAATGCCATTATGATTGGACCTAATTCACCTGGAATCATAATTCCCGGTTTGATTAAAGTTGGAATCATGCCTGCAAGTCCATTCTCTGCAGGTAAAATTGCTGTTTTATCTAAGAGTGGAACGCTTCTATATGAAATTTCGAATAATTTGACTAGTGCTGGATTTGGTCAGAATATAACAATCGGTATTGGTGGTGATCCTGTAAATGGTACAAGAATGATTGATGCCTTTGATATGGTAAAGGATGAACCGGATCTTGAGGGCATGGTAGTGGTTGGTGAGATTGGAGGAGAAGCAGAAGAAGTTTTAGCTCAGCATATTATTGATAGTGGGTTTAAAAAACCAATTATTGGATATATTGCAGGGAGACGTGCACCAAAAGAAAAGCGTATGGGTCATGCTGGTGCAATAATTATGGGAACGTATGGTTCAGCTGAATCTAAAATAGACATGTTTACAAAAGCCAATATTCCTGTCGCAAAAAGACCTGGTGAAATTGCAATTCTTCTAGCAGGAAAGATGAATAGTCAATAGGCATTAATATAGCATAAAGTGAGACCACTTATGCCAGTTGCAGATCCATTAAAAAAGCAGATTGCACAAAAAGCAAGACTCCATATGAAAATTTGTGTCTCGTGTGGAGCACGATTAGATATCTCTGCAACCAGATGTAGAAAATGTAAAAGTAGTTCACTTAGATTAAAAAATAGGACACTTGGTGCAAAAAAGTAATCATAGTTTTTACTTTTTAAAGAAGTTTAATGCAGAAAATTTTGATGACCAATTAGATGTTTTAGAATAACTGCTAAGATTATCTAGAAAGTCATATGTCATCTCTTGACCACCAAATCCAATAAGTTTTTTGTTTTTTAATTCATCAAGAAAAAACTCTTTCCCATTTTCCAATTTTAAAATTGCATCATCACTTATGTCAAATCCAGATCCTCTATCAAAGAAGCGTAAAATTCCATTTTCTTTCAATTCGATGAAAACATCATAACTTACTTTAGAGCCAAAAACCTGTATTTTCCTTCCTTTGATTTTAACATTATCAACTAAATTCAATACAGCAATTTCATCTGCATCTAGTGAAACTGTTTCCCTGATATCACCGGCAATTATTTTTCCATTTGGGGTTAGAAGCTCTGAAAAATGTTCACGTTCTATTGACATTCCAACTCGTTTATCAGGATCTGGCACTCTATCACGTATTCCGTTAACATGTCCACATATGATATCACCGTGGTTTACAGAAATTTTTGCGCCATTCTCTATATTAAAGCCATTTTCTATGGGCTCCATCATCTTAAATGTACCATTTGTGAGACGGATGTGAGTTTTTGATTTTTTAATGTCAGAAAAATATGGATTCGTGATACTACCCCACATAAACACATCATTATCATGTGTTAGATTACCTGCCCAAAACTTACCTTTAATTGATATTGCCTTTGATGGTTTTCTCTCAATTTCTATTTCACCAAGTTCTTTGGAACCAAATAAACGCTGACCTGATGCTTCAGTTCGACCTAGTGCATTAAGCCACTCTTGAGCATTTGCCATTTCTTTCGCAACATCGTTTGAGAGTAAAGTGTTTTTTCGTTTTTTTTCTTCTTCATCTGTTCCCCAAAAAAACTTAGCCTTCCTTTCACGTTCTTCAGGAGAATCAGGGAATTTTTTTCCTGATTTAAGATCTTCAAATGCCTGTTTTATTTTGATAAAATATTCATCATGACCTCCTCGGTCTGAGTGATGCTTCAGTGCTAATTCCCTAAATGCCATTCTAATTTGGTCTCTTGATGAACCATCAGATATTCCTAATATCTCGTAATTACTTTGAGTCATTTTTCTTACTCTTCACATTTAGTATTCATATCTATAAGTTATGAAATTGTATTCTTTCCAAATAGAACTCTAAAATAATTTGAAATTACGAATAGCTAAAACCTTTTCGCAAGAATTAAAACAAAATACTTCTTGGCGTCAAACCATAGTTGAATAATGTCTAGATCTGCTTTTTCAAACATGGTATCTATCTGTGATATAGTGAATTTATAGGAATTTTCTGTATGGATTAATTCATTTTTAAATAATTTCAAAGAAAGAGATGCCTTTGGTATAACCACTGTTTGATTTGATTGTGAACAAAGATACATTTCAATTCTTCCTTTTGATTCGTTAAAATATGCTTTATGCACAAACTGTGAGATTTCAAAATTTCCATCCAATTCTCGATTAATTCGTTCTAAAACATTTAGATTGAATTGCGCAGTAAGACCTTTTTTATCATTATATGCATTAAACAAAACATTACTATCTTTTTTCAGATCTAGTCCTATTAGAAAATAATCTGATGATTTCATCAAATCATGAATTCTTTTCAAAAAAATACTTCCGTTCACTTTGTTGAAATTTCCAAAACTTGAACCAAGAAATGTGATTAGATTTGATTTTTCATCATAGTGTTTAATAAAATCTAAACCATTTTCGTATGTATCAATTATACCTGTGACCTTAAGATTATTGTAACCATCACAGAGTTCTTTTGTACTATCAATTAAGACATCAGATATGTCAATAGGAAAATACTCAACTTGTTTCTGTGATCGAAACAAAGCATCTATGAGAAGTCGTGTTTTGCTAGATGACCCACTTCCCAATTCAACTAATCTAACATCATTAGTAAGATGTGGCACTGGATTTTTTGCGATATTTTTTAGTATTGATAATTCACATGTGTATGGATAGTATTCTGATAATGTACATATTCTGTCAAAAAGTTGTGAGCCATAATCATCATAGAAGTATTTTGGATCAATGAATTTAGATTCACGGTCCAAGGATAATTTAATGTCTTTTGCAAATGTCCTTTGCTTTTTTGTATTATTAGATTTAAAATATTCGAAATTATCTTGTACCATAATTCTTTCATATTCTACTGTCTTTTGCATAGATTTTGTACTCATATTTCAAAATCGGTTTTTTAACAGAATAAATTTCTTATCTATGTTTTTAGCATAGTGCTGAACCTTTGATATACGAGTTTTTCTGAGATTAATCAGTGAATGAAATTATCAGAGTGGAGGGTTTAAACAAGAATTTTACTAAAAAGAGTTTTTTGCAATCAAAATCAGAAAAAGTTACAGCGTCAAATAATGTGAGTTTTTCATTAAATCGCAATGAAATTTTAGCAATTGCAGGGCAATCTGGTTCTGGTAAATCGACGATTGCAAAGTTAATCCTTAGGGCAATTGAACCTGACTCAGGAAAAATTTTCTTTGAGGGAGATGAAGTAAGCAGTAATTCCTCAAATTTAAAAAAACTTAGAATGCAATGTCAGATGGTTTACCAAGATCCATACGATTCCATAAATCCAAGAATGAGAATATTCGATATAATCAGTGAACCGTTAGAAATTCATAACATGGGAGATAAAGAGACACGGAAGAAAATGGTGTTAGATGCATTACAACAGGTAAGGCTAGAACCTGCAAATGATATAGCTAAAAAATACCCTCATATGCTTTCAGGTGGTCAACGTCAAAGAATTGTTATTGCAAGGGCGCTGGTTGTAAAACCTAAAGTCATAATTGCTGATGAACCAGTATCCATGTTAGATGTATCAATACGAGCAGAGATTTTAGAGTTGATGAGTGAAATTCAAAAAAATCATAAAATATCATTTATCTATATTACACATGACCTTGCAACTGCAAAATATTTTGCAGATAGAATAATAATATTATATGATGGTAAAATCGTTGAGACTGGAGATATCAATGACGTACTGACAAAACCAAAACATCCCTATACAGAAGCGCTAATTGAAGCAATATCAGAACCAGATCCTAAAAATCTGTATAAAGAAAAAAAAATTAGATGGAATGTAGAGGAATAGAATTAGTTTGGAATAGAAGATTCTTCCTGGAAATTTAACATGCGTTTATCCTTGTATTTAATAACATTTGAGACGCCATGTTTTGGGAATACACCGTAAATCAGCTTCGCCTTCTCAACTACTGAATCTTTTAGTGATACCATTATGAATTGGCTTCCCTCAGAGCGCTCTTTGATTATTTTTGATAATTTTGCAGCGTTTGGTGCATCAAGATGTGCGTCAACTTCATCAAACATGTAAAATGGTGATGGGTTTAATTTTTGCAGTGCTAAAACAAAAACTGTTGCAGCTAGTGACTTTTCTCCACCACTAATTGATGTAGATTCTCGTTTTGGTTTATTGGGGAATTGTAATATGTAATTTAATCCAGATGCAAAAATATCATCTTCATTTTCTAATTCTAGCCATGCGTTTCCACCTGTCATTTTTGAGAATGCATCACGAACCTGTTTGTCAACAGTATCAAAAGCATCCAAGAATGTTTGTCTTTTGTCTTTTTCAACAGACTCTATGAATGCAACAATCGTATTACGCTCCTCTTGAAGTGTATTTTTGTGATCTGATGAAGTTTTGTAGCCTTGTGATACTTGTACATACTGCAATGGTGAGCCTGAATTTAATGATGATCTCATACTTTCTTGTTCTTTTTCTAGTAAGTTGACTATCGATCCTGCATCAAAAACTTCGACTGTCTCATCATATCCAAATTTTTGTAATAAAGACTTAATTTTTGATTCCCGCTGGTTAAAATCGGATATATCTCGTTCAAGACTATCTGATCTTCTTTCATGATTTCCAATATCTCTTGTAAAGTCTTCGATCTTGTCTCTTAATTTTTCAAGTTCTGAATCAAATTCTTGTTGTTTTTCAACAGATGTGCCAGAGGTGGCGATCAAATCTTGCTCATTCTCACGTAATTTTATTAGTTCCTCATTTGCCTGTTCTTTTTCTTTTTCAGATTTACGAACACCAACTTCAAGTGAATATTTCTCTTGGTTTAATGTTGAATACTCGTGCTGCGATGTATTTTTTTCATTTCTAACTCTTGTGTCATCAGCCATCAATGTTGCAAGTTTATCTTGACATTCCTTTAATTCTGCTTTTATAGGTCGTTCAGTATTTTCTTGATTTACTAGTTTATCATTTAACATAGTTAATTGATTTGCGAGACTGTCAATTTGTGGTTCAGCATAATTTTCTTTAACCAATTTTATTTGTGATTCGATCGATTCTAGTTGAGAATTTTGTGTAACAAACTCTCTTGCTAACCGTTCTTTTTTCTTCTCTAATTGATTATTTCTTGATGTAAATTGTGTGAATATCTGAGTGGAAGAATTAATTTTTTGTTTTAAATCAGTATAACTATTATTTGTTACAGTCATACCACTCTCAGATATTGAAAATCTTTTTTCATATGACTTAATTAAATCATCCATTTTTTTGAGTGTGATTTTTTTCTTTTGAAGTGTTTTACGTAATGATGTAATCATCAATTGTAATCCATCAACAGAATCACTCATATTGATGATTTTGGTGAGTTTGGAAATTTTTGTGTTAATATCAATTACAAGTGATGTGTTTCTGGCCTCAAAAAATTCTCCCTCCAATGTAATTGCCTTAAACCCTGATTTTGATAAACGGATTGCGGAGCTTCGTGATTTAGTCAGAATGACATTTCCAAATAGGAGAGTTTTTAGCTTTTTGAATTTGTCATCACATGAAACATAGTCAGAGAGTAGGCCGATTGATTCCGAGTCATTTGGTAATTCTAGTTTAATATCTGGAATTGACTGTAATGGTATAATTTTGAGTTTAGGCAACCTCTTTTCCTGTACAAATTCTGCAAGAGATACGAGGGTAGAGAAATCTTTTACAACTACAGCCTTTATCCAGTCTGCACAAACTGCCATGATAGAGCGCTCATATTTTTTATCCCATCTAAGAATTTCATATACTAACCCCTCAATTCCTAGACTATCAGAATTATGCTTTAGTTTAGATATAGAGTAATCCTCATGCATTATTCCTTTTGCAAATTTTATTTTTGTTTCATATTTGTCAGCACCCTTTGATGATGCATTAATAAGTTCCGTAAGTTCATGAATATCTTTTTCAATGCTCTGCTTCTTAACAGTGAATTTTTTTAATCTCAGATTAATTTCTTGAATGCGTTGTTTATGATTATTTAATGCACGTTCTAATTTAATTTTTTGTTTGTGTAATAGATCAATATTCAATTCATAGCTTTCTTGTTTTGTTTTGTTAGATGAAATTTTTTCATCTGCGTCAATAATCTCGCTATCCAGTTTTCCAACTAGGACTTTTGTACGATTTCTTCGACTTGTCAGCTTCTCAATTTTTTTATCTACATCACGTTTTTGTGTTGATATGAGACTTTGTTTCTTTAATACATCATTTCTTTGAGAATTAATTACTTTAGATTCGTCATCAAGTAGATATCTTTTGTCACGAAGTGTTGTAACTTTTTCTTTTAAACCAGTAATTTGTAATTCGAGTGATTCACGATCTGTATTTAGTGTACTTAACGATTCAGATAATTCAGGTAAACGTGTGTTGATAAACTCCAAACGCTTGGTACTTGTAGCTATATAACTTTCTGCAGAATCAAAAGTTCTTTGAAAAGTACTTAAATTGGTTTCAATTTCAGATTTTACTTTATTGTATCTATTAACTTCATCCATAAATTCATCTTTTTGCTTCTGTATCACTATACGCTGTTTTCGTATTACAGATCTTTCCTCGTCAATGTGTTTTTTATCAGAATTTATCGAATTAAGATTTTTTTGTTTTGATGATTTTTGTTCAATAATTGTTTTCAAATCACTTGCAGCCGAAATTGCTCTATAACGATTTAACTCACGTTCAATTAGATCATACCGTAATTTGCTGTTTCGATCTTCTTCTAACTCATCAATTCTTTTTTTCACTTCACCCATTTTTGCTAATGCAATAGCAAGTTTTTGATCGGCAGCTAAAAGCTGTTTTTCAGCGTCCTTTTTCTTTTCGTCAAAATCAGATAATCCAATTAAATCCTCAATCACCTGTCTTTTTTCTTCACCATTCATCTCAGATATCCTTTGAACAGTACCTTGCTGAACATTGTTAATCTGATTCAATCCTGCATTTGCCAGATTCATAAGATCAAGAATTTTGTTACGTAAAACCTTGTTTTTATTCAAGTAGTATACATTTTCACCTTTTTCACTCATTTCCCTAGTGATTGTGACGGTATCAGAATCCACTGCAATCATCCTGTCAGAATTATCAAAATGTACACTCGTACGTGCTAGCTTTGGACCACGTCTTGCTGCACCTTCAATATCATGCATTAACGCACGTAAACTTGGTGCACGCATAACGGTTGGTTTGTTCTCACCTAAAGCAAATGTTATTGCATCTAATATGTTACTTTTACCAGAGCCATTTGGACCTGAGATTGATATTAGTCCTGGTTCAAAGTCCACTATTGTGTTTTTAAATCCAAATGACTTGAAGCCAAAGATTTCGACCTTTTTAATATGTACCAATATAATTAATTTTTAGATCAGTCGCATAATCAATGCGAACAAGTTTAGTTGACTTGACTAACAAACTTTATGGCGTTACGAATTAGATGTAGTAATTATTCACCGCTAACGAATTTCTCAAGTTCAGTTTTTGCCACAGGATCAGTCATCTGTTGAATAGGATGTTTCATTAAATATGCACTTGCAGGTATTATGGGACCGCCCATACCTCTATCTAAGGCAATTTTTGCTAGTCTTATAGCATCAATAACTATCCCTGCAGAATTTGCTTTGTCATCCACTTCAAGCCGTACCTCCATATTATATGGAACGTTTGCCCACTGTCTACCCTCAATTCTCATGAACATGAGTTTAGTATTTCCTAAAAATGGAATAAAATCAGATGGTCCAACATAGATTTGCTCATCATCAAGTCTGTCGGTTAATTGACTCTGAACACTTTCAGTTTTGGAAATTCTTTTGCTTACTAATCTCTCCTGTTCCTTCATATTCAAAAAATCTGTGTTACCGCCAACGTTGATTTGATATGTTTTTTCTATTTTAGTTCCACGTTCATCACACAGTCGTGCTAAAGTTCGATGAACGATGGTAGCACCAACCTGGCCTTTTATATCATCGCCGATTATCGGGATGTTTTTATCTTTGAATTTTTGTGCCCATTCCTTATCTGATGCAATGAATGCTGGCATACAGTTAACAAAAGCTGTATTAGTCTCTAGACAGATATTTGCCCAGAATTGGGTAGCCTTCTCAGATCCAACTGGTAGATATGAAACAATTATTTCTGTTCCAGTTTCTTTTATAATGCTCTTAATCTCAGATTCTAGTACATCCTGAGATTTATTACTTTGAATAGGTTTTACTTTATTCTCAACCCAAATTCCTACTCCATCCAACGCGGGACTTTCATATACTATACCACTAGTTTTTGGCATGTCATTCTTATCAATCCAATTTACCATATTAGGTGACTCATAAATGGCATCATTCACAGCCTTCCCAATCTTGTTTTCTCCCACATCAAATCCCGCAACAAAGTCAATGTCATGTATGGAATAATCACGTAATTTATCATGTATAATACCAATTACTTGTTGGGATGGGTTTTTACGATAATATTCTATTCCTTGGATTAAACCAGAAAAACAGTTTCCTAATCCAACTAGGGCAACTTTGATTTTCTTAACCATTTAAGATTTTTTAAGGTATTAATGGTTTAAAGCTTTCTTCGTCATGACAAAGAAAATTTTTAAGCTATGATAAAGAATTGATTGTAATGGAAGATGAGATACATATCAAAGAGATCAATCCAATTAGTGTTGAGAATGGTGTTTTAATTAACGGATTCCCATCTTCTGGTATTACTAGTGCAATTGCTACTGAATCTATGATTAATACTAGTAATTTTGAATTAGGTGGAATAATAGATTCAGAGAGATTTCCTCCTATCAGTATAATAAAAAATGGACTGCCAAATTATCCTGCGAGAGTTTTTGTTAATAACGATCTAAAAGTTGCAGTGTTTTCATCATATTTGACATTAGATGTATCATTACATAGATCAGCAGCAAGGTTGATGTTGGATTGGGCAAAAGAAAAGAAAGCTTCTCTTATTCTAAGTAGTATAACGGTCAAAGGTACAATGGGGACAGAAATCTTTGGTGTTGCGTCGACAGGTAACGCAAGAGGAAAACTAGTTAATGCTGGAATATCAGTCGTAGAGAATGCAACTGTACCGGGAATATCCGGTGTTTTATTAAATGAGGGAATGATACATGGGCAAGATGTGATTGTACTCTTGGTTTCATCTGACAAGGAATTTCCAGACTTTCAGGCTACAGCAAATCTTTGTAATTCATTATCTAAATTGGTTCCAGGTGTTTCCTGCAATCTTGATAAATTAGAAAAGGAATCTACAATTATTGAACAACAGATTAAGCAAGCAGAAAGTGATACAAAAGATTTGAGTGATAATATGTATCGCTAGTATATTTATCAATAATTTATTGAGAAATAGATGGAAGTACTACTGTCTTTTGCTATAATGGTTATCGCTATTTCAGCATCAGGTGTAATGTCACCAGGTCCATTGTTTGCAGCAAATGTCGTTTATGGACTAAAGGAAGGTAAGATTGCTGGTCTTAAAATTGCTGCAGGTCACACTGTTGTAGAATTTCCATTAATCGTTTTTTTAGGTTTAGGAACTATATCATTCGAGGCATTTCCTGAGTATAGAATCCTAATTACAGTTATTGGTGCAATAGGACTATTTGTTTTTGCAGGTCTACAAATAAAATCTATTTTTCGAAAAGATTTTGGAGACAAATCGAATCCAAGTAAAAATTCATTTTTTGCAGGAATTCTTCTTAGTGCACTAAATCCATTTTTCTTAATATGGTGGTTAACTATAGGCTTTGTACTAATCACAGAATCGATTATGTTATGGGGATTTTCTGGGATCCTTATATTGTTCATATTTCATATATGGATGGATTATGTTTGGTTATTTGCTGTTGCAGGATTTGCATCAAAAGCAAAAAATATTTTATCGAATAGAAATTATAAAATTTTAATTATTGGTTTAAGTATATTGTTAATTTATTTTGGAGTTGATTTTCTTATCCAAATTTAAGTATCAGTTCTCATTATATCAATTTCTATAGACGAAACATTTCTTTTTTTACCATCATTTGATTCTAGTAGGTTAGATGAGATTCTCACATCGTTTATTTTGTAGCCAACATGATCCATGCGCTTTAAGATAAACTGAGAAACATCCACAGCCGTTGTAATACTTTTTCCACGTGCTGTGATAGTAACTAGTGGTAGTGACGAGAGTTGAGTGAGTGTGGAATTAACATAGGTCATTATTGGCTTTTTACCAATTGGAATGGTATTTCGTACTTCAAGTTGCGATATATTCTGTTTTTGCTTATGAACATTTTCAGTTTTGGGCTGCTCCTCAATTTTAGATTTTTCCACAGTTTCAGATTTTTCCACAATTTCAGATTCAGGAGTAGATATCTCTTCTTTCGTGTTTTCTAACTCGGAAAGTATGTCTTCAGCATCTGTATTTGAGTTTTGACTCATGTTTACAAAATTATTTACTAGATGTCATTTTTTAAGGTTCTCTTTATCAATGTAATCTTGTAAGATCAATTCAATATCCTTTCCATTAGATGATTTTATTTTGTTAACAATTTCTGATTCTTCAATTTCAAAACAATTAAGAAAATCTTGTTGATCTTTAAATGCTAAAATTATCTTGTCTTTGAATATACAGTGATATAATTTTTCTTTCTCCATGATCTCAGGTTTTAACTTAACACCATCATCATTTGCACTAATTGCATCTGTCATAATTTGTAATTATTTTCTCGGTATTTAGAGATTAATTATAACTTTTTTATTTTTTCATTACACAGCATGCTGAGTTGTTGATGCTTCTCATAGCCCACCAAATTGAAAATGCCAATGCCGCTATAGAGATGAATTTTAATTCAATTCCTTGGAGAGGGAATATTGCCAACCCTCCAACCACTCCCAAAACTGCTGTAAGTGATGTAGTGCATGCGGGGCATCCTGGTGTAAATGCAGTTAGTGTACCGCCTAAAAATGCTGACATGCCACTTCTTTTGATATTGTTACTTCGTTGGACTTTAATGTTGTATGCTACTAAGGCAATATTAATACCTGCAAGTATTGCAACTATTCCTGTTAAACCAACTGATGCTGTCATATACAATGGAAATAATTCAATATCGTTAGTAACATGTGATAATGCCATACCAAGTGTAAGAAAATAATATGTTATGCCTAAGATTAAGCCAGAAATAATTCCAATAGTAGCGAATGTTCTTTGTTTTAATATATCAACGACTGTTAATTTTAACATCATTTTTTTTCATATAATAGAACTAATTAATTTTAGCATGGTATAAGAAAAATGATAGTTATGAAAGATAGAATTGTCTTCCATGTAGATTTTGATTATTTTTACGCCCAATGTGAAGAAATTCGTAATCCACAGTTAAAAGGAAAACCAGTCGTGGTTTGCATCTTTTCAGATCGAGGTGGTGACAGTGGTGCAGTAGCAACTGCTAACTATACAGCAAGAGAATTTGCTGTAAAATCTGGCATTCCAATTGCTTTTGCAAAAAGTAGACTCAAAGATAATTCTGAAGCTGTATTTCTTACTGCTGACTTTGATTATTATTCAGATATTTCGTCATCGGCAATGAGAATAATTGAAAGTTTTGCTGATGTTTTCGAGTATGTAGGTAGAGATGAAGCATATCTGGATGTTACAGAAAGAGCAAATCAAAACTTTGAACGAGCTAGTCATATTGCACAACAATTAAAAAATGAAATTCAACATAAATTAAAAATGACTTGCTCTGTTGGGATCTCACCAAACAAATTGATTTCTAAAATGGCATCAGATTACAAGAAACCTGATGGATTAACAATTATAGAACCTGAGCAAATTATGAAATTTTTAGAGTCATTAGAAATAAGAGCAATACCTGGGATTGGGAAAAAAACAGAATTGGTTTTTGCAGATTTGAACTGTGATGTAATAAGTGATATTCATAAATTTGATGTTTTTGAATTAAATAAGAAATTTGGTCGAAAAACTGGTACGTATATCTACAATGCTGTAAGAGGAATT